>JAKEGK010000261.1 GCA_022627515.1 Gammaproteobacteria bacterium | reverse complement strand
TGGGACTGCCGCTATTCGGATTTCTCGGATTCGTCGCGGCGGGTATTGGAGGAATCTGGGTACTGCTGTCGATCTATCGTGGCGGGCGAAGTTAGCTCAGGCGCTTTTCATGATTTACGCTTAACGCTTCATAGCTCCGGCTGTTGATCCGGTTTCAGCGCAAAGCGGTAACCCCGGCCACGCAGGGTTTCGATGGGTTTGAGGGTATCGTCGGGATCGATCTTTTTGCGCAAGCGACCCACGAACACTTCAATCACGTTGCTGTCGCGGTCATAATCCTGGTCGTAAATGTGATCAGTCAGCTCCGCCTTGGACACCACTTGTCCGGAATGCAGCATCAGGTATTCAAGCACCTTGTATTCAAACGCTGTCAGTTCCAGTTCCTGTGAGTTAACCGTCACCTGCTGCGTGGACTGGTTGAGTGATACCGGTCCGCAAGTAATAATTGACTGCGCCCAACCCGCGGCGCGGCGCATCAAGGCCTTTAAGCGGGCCATAAGTTCTTCAACATGAAAAGGCTTTACAAGATAATCGTCACCGCCGGCTTCCAGCCCTTCGACTTTGTCCTGCCAGCGGCTGCGGGCGGTCAGGATCAGGATGGGAAATTTCTTGCCTTCTTTACGCAGTTTTTTAATCAATTCAATACCGGACAATCCCGGCAGGCCTAAATCGATCACCGCCACATCAACTGGATATTCGCGTCCCAGGTAGAGTCCATCCTCGCCATTGGCTGCGGCATCGACAGCGTAGCCCTCCTCTTTCAACCGCTCTGTCAATTGATTTCTGAGTGGATTTTCGTCTTCGACGATGAGTACCCGCATGTCTCCCGACTCGGTGTGATTGTTTGATTTTGATCGAGCGTATGGCGTTTAGCATACACCATTTTGGAGCAGCGTACAGTGGCCAATAAAAAAGCCACTACCTTCAGGACAGTGGCTTTCACAATAGATGGATAGAACAGTGTATTGTTATAATTTCAGCAGGGGGTTTTATAACCTGGCCTTTTAGTTATTTTACGTGTCTTGTTGTCAGGGCTTAGAGTCCCATTACGAAATCGATAAGTTTCGCGATATCCGCATCGGCGACGCGCGGAGAATAGGGAGGCATTGGCGCGCCACCGGTGACTTCCGTCCAATTGCCTTTACCGCCTTTTTTGACTTTTTCAATTAACGTGGCCTTTACATCAGCCTGACCTTTGTATTTTGCCGCAACATCTTTCCATGCGGGACCAACCACTTTTTTCTCAACACTATGACACGCCAGGCAACCACTTTTCTTAGCCAATTCCAGATCCGCCATTGCCACGCTGGAAAGCACTAACGACACGGCGCCAAATAACACTGCAGTAGATTTCATATATCCTCCTCTGTTTAGCAAGTGCGCAAACACGACGTTAACGTTCGGTTGCTGAATGAAAGCTGAATAAAACCGGACTGACGGAGGATAAATTAACCCTGCAAATTATAGGATTAAAGCCTGAATTATCCGTTGGGAACGCAAGGCTGCAGAGGTTGCCAATAGTCTGATAACAACAGCATTCGAGCAACTTGAATGAGTTGCTGGAAATTCACAGCGCTCAGATTTATATACTATGGATGCTCGCGCTGATCTTTGAAATGGGTTATTTCATTGTGACTGGACATGGATACCTCACCCTGATGAACCGCGCCTTCAGCAATGGCCAGTGACCTGGCTTTGATTGTCCCTTTGATGCGGGCGGTGGAGAGAATTTCGAGTTTTTCCTGCGCAAATACTTCGCCTTCCACTACGCCGGCTATCACAATGGTTTTGGCTTTGACATTTCCAACCCAACGGCCGGATTCACCGATAACCAGGGTTCCCTCCAGATCGCAATCGCCTTTTACTTCTCCGAGGACGATCGAGTGGCCTTTGCCACCCAGGTTACCGGAAATTTTGGTGCCTTCGCCGATACTGGTGGCGAAACCTTCCACGGCATCCAGCGTCCGGCGTCCTTTTCTTTGTCCGACATTAATTTTTGGCTCTCTCATGGCTTGACCTTGCTTACTATGTTAAACAGCATCTTTTCAACATGCACAGCCTGTTCCACATGGCATCCCGTAACGGTGATGCTTTGCGAAATTTTCGCGTCGGGGAGGAAAAGCGGGCGAACAGCAGAATTAGTTATTGTGAAAAACGCTGAAATACCAGGCAGGCATTGGTTCCACCGAAGCCAAAACTGTTGGACATCACCGTTTTCAGATTGGCATTATCCTTACGCTGACGGGCTATTGGCAATCCTTCCGCCGCAGGATCAAGTTGCTCGATATTGGCGGATTCACAGATAAAATCCTGCTCCAGCATAAGTAACGAGTAAATCGCTTCGTTTACACCGGCTGCGCCTAAGGCATGTCCCGTCAAGGACTTGGTGGAGCTGATCGCTGGTACTTCACTGCCGAATACTTCCGTAATTGCTTCGAGTTCTCTAATATCGCCCACCGGCGTACTGGTTCCGTGGGCATTAATGTAGTCAACGGGCGCATTGACCGTTTGCAGGGCCTGTTTCATGCAGCGCACGGCGCCTTCTCCGGAGGGCTGAACCATATCATATCCATCGGATGTGGCGCCGTATCCCACCAATTCTGCATAAATTTTAGCCCCCCGTGCCCTGGCATGCTCCAGTTCCTCTAATACCAGAATGCCGCCGCCGCCGGAAATAACAAAACCGTCACGGTTGGCGTCATAGGCGCGGGACGCTGACTGTGGCGTTGCGTTGTACTTGGAGGAAAGCGCTCCCATGGCGTCAAACAGTACTGAGAGTGTCCAATGCAGTTCTTCGCCACCGCCGGCAAACACGCGGTTTTGTTTACCCATTTGAATCAGTTCATAAGCATTACCAATGCAATGCGCGCTGGTGGAACATGCGGAGCTAATGGAATAGCTGACACCTTTAATTTTGTAGGCAGTCGCCAGACAGGCGGACGTGGTGCTTCCCATGGTGCGGGGCACCATGTAGGGGCCTACCTTTTTCGAACCCTTGGCGCGCAATATATCCGCCGCCGCTACGGTATTTTCCGTTGAAGCACCGCCGGAACCTGTAATCAAGCCGGTATGAATATTGGAGATTTGATCTGTACTGAGGCCGGCATCTGTTATTGCCTGCTGCATGGCGATATAACTGTAGGCAGCCGCATCACCCATAAAACGCCGGATTTTGCGGTCAATTAACTCATCGGTATTGACATTTAATGGTCCGCAAACATGACTGCGAAAACCCAGCGCCGCATATTCTTCACTAAAGGCCAGCCCGGATTTGGCTTGTTTTAAGGATTCAATGACTTCTGCCTTGTTGTTCCCAATACTGGAGACAATGCCTAAACCAGTAACGACGACCCGCTTCACTTCGGTATTTCCTTTCTTTAAAAATTTTCTGTTGAAGTAAAAAGACCTACTCGAAGATCTTTTGCATGATAGATTTCGCGGCCATCGACTTCCATGGCCGCATCGCCAATTCCCATAACCAACCGGCGCATGATCACGCGCTTCATATCAACACGATAGGTGACTAATTTGTTTTTTGGTGTCACCTGGCCGGTGAATTTGACTTCACTCGCGCCCAGCGCCCGCCCGCGTCCTGGCCCGCCCATCCATCCCAGGTAAAAGCCGACCAATTGCCACATGGCATCCACACCCAGGCAACCCGGCATAACCGGATCTCCATGAAAGTGGCACTCAAAAAACCACAGGTTTGCAGAAACATCAAATTCCGCGATGACTTGTCCCTTACCATATTTGCCGCTGTTTTCACTGATGTCAACGATGCGGTCAAACATCAGCATCGGCGGTAACGGCAATTGCGCATTTCCGGGTCCAAATAATTCGCCGTATCCACAGCGAATCAACTCTTCCCGGTTATAGCTTGATTTTTTATCCATGTGACTTTGGCGCAAGAAGATTCAGGTATTGATTCTTTGTTATTATGGTTGATTATTATTTGTTCAGACCAACATCTCACTGACCGCTTCAGCCGGATGCTTTCGTAAACGCGTTACAGTAACACAATCACTGCGGTATTGTGAATGTAGAGATGGCTGCCAGCCGGTTAATTTTATGGGTGTTGGGGAATACTTGACGGATCGGCTGGATCCGAGTTGGCTTTCACCTCTTCGCCATCCCAGAAACTGTCGCCGTCGGTGTCCACCATTTTCGGATTGGTAAAATATTTAAGGATTTCCCGGTCATCGCGCAGACCATCAAAATCCGTGTCGACGCGCTGCGGATCAGTCTGGTATTTATCACGCTCCAGTTCATTAGACAAGCCGTCACTGTCCAGATCCCTGACGTCCGGCGTACTGTCGGGATCAAGCGGATCACTGTTATTACGCACCTCGACACCATCCAAAAATCCGTCGCCGTCGGTATCAACTATTTTCGGGTCGGTAAAATGCTCTATCAATTCCAGGCCGTCGTCCAATCCATCGGTATCCGTGTCCTTCAAATGCATATCCGTTTTATATATCGTGGTCTCTTCCAGGTCACTGATGCCATCGCCATCGGAATCTTGGTCAGACGCCAATGTTGGCGCTGCAATCAGGCAAAAAACCAGAATCAGGTTATAGCGATGTAACGTGGGGTTGGCGGATCGCATTTCTGGTTGCCTGATCGGTTGCTATTTATCGGACTATTGTCAGTGAACAATTCCAGGAGTTACGCGTGAGACTTCCATCACGTTACGCAGATGCTCGATCTTTGCCAGCGCAACGCTTAGTTCATCCGCGTTGGCTACTTCTATGGTTAACGAGAGTGTCGCGATATAAGTTTTTTTATCGGTCATGGTATTCATTGACGTAACGTTCAAGTGACTATTGCTAAGTATAGTCGTAATATCGCGCAACAGACCCTGGCGATCAAACGCCCGAATAACTATTTCGACCGGATAGGTCTTTTTCACGGCCGCGCTGCCCCATTCAACATCGATGACACGCTCCCGTTCAGTGTTCTGCAAGCGCAGCAGATTGGGACAATCTTTTCTGTGTATTGTGACGCCACGGCCGCGGGTAATATATCCGGCAATACTATCGAACGGGACCGGCATGCAGCAACGCGCGGTATGGGTCATCAGGTCCCCTACCCCCATAATCCGAATATCGCCGGGAAGCGGTTTGCCCGCCGGCGGCTGGAATGGAAGGATCCTGGCGCCCGAGGGATGCGTGGAATCGCCCAGCGGGAAAATCAACTCGTTGAGCGCACCGGCAACCTGTGTCGTGGTGATATCACCCCGGCCCAGCGCCGCGAGGAATTCGTCCAGTTTAGGGAAGTGAAAACGCCCGGCAATCTGATCATATTGAATGTCGGAAATTCCCAAGCGCTGCAATTCACGCTCAAGGATGACGCGGCCATCAGATACATTGCGCTGGAAATCCTGCAGCTTGAACCAGGCGCGCACCTTGGCGCGCGCGCGTGAACTTTTCAGATATCCCAGGTGGGGATTCAACCAGTCGCGGCTGGGGTGGCTGTTCTTGGAGGTAAGCACTTCGATTTGCTGGCCGTTCTGCAATTCGTAGCCAATCGGAACAATCTTGCCGTCGGCCTTGGCGCCGCGAAAATGATGGCCCACTTCAGTATGCACGTGATAGGCGAAATCCAGGGAAGTCGCGCCCTTGGGCAGATCGATAACCTTGCCTTTGGGTGTTAAAACATAGACGCGGTCTTCGAAAATCTCGGATTTGAACTGCTCGACCAGATCAGCGGAGTCATCATCAATTTCCAGCAATTGCCGCAGCCAGGTTATTTTTTCCTGGTATTTGGCGTCCACCTTGCTGCCTTCCTTGTAACCCCAGTGAGACGCCACGCCGTACTCGGCATGTTCATGCATTTCGAACGTCCGGATTTGCACCTCCAGGGTTTTGCTGTTTGGACCAATGACCGCGGTATGCAGTGATCGATAGTTGTTTTCTTTCGGCGTTGCAATGTAGTCGTCAAATTCACTGGGCACCGGCCGCCATTTGTTGTGAACAATACCCAGCACTGCATAACAATCAGCGACATTCTTTACCAGCACCCGGGCCGCGCGCACGTCAAATAATTCGTTAAAGGCAATATTCTTCGTAGTCATCTTGCGCCAGATGCTGTAGATATGTTTTGGCCGGCCGGTGACTTCAGCCTCGATTCCGGCCTTTTCCAGATCCTTGCGCAGTTCATCCGTGACCTGGTTAATGTATTGTTCCCGGTCTATGCGCCGTTCATCCAGCAATCCGGCTATTTGCTTATAGGTTTCCGGTTCAAGATAGCGGAAACTCAGGTCCTCCAATTCCCATTTGATTTGCCAGATGCCTAAACGGCTCGCCAGCGGGGCAAAGATGTCTTTTGTTTCCGCAGCAATGTGCTTGCGGATGTCTTCGGACAAATATTTCAACCTGCGCATGGTATATAAACGCTCGGCGATTTTTATCAATACCACGCGTATATCTTCAGCCAGCGCCAACAGCAGTTTGCGCACACGTTCCACGCTTTTCCTATCATGTTGCGCTTCGGCATGATGAACCTGATAGGCGTCAACAATACGCATTTTGTTGATACCACCCACCAGTCGTAGAACGTCCTGACCAAATTCCTGCTCCAGTTGTTCGAAACTGATGTCGCGCGATGTCTGTACACCATGCACGATGGTTGCAACCAGGGTATTAGTGTCGACATGCAGGTCAGAGAGAATTTCCGCGATTTTCAACGCGCGGGTGAATTCAGTATCGCCCAGAATATCCTGCTGATGCTCGATGACACCATCCATCATATGGAACGCCCGGCTGATCAGGGCGACATCTTCAGCGGATCGCTGGACACTTAAGTGTTGCAGCCAGGCCTCAAAATCAAACTTGTCTTCAAATACGGCTGGCGCTTTTTGTTTACTTACTGTAACCATTTCATAGCCTATATCGTCGCGGAAAGAACGATTTAACAGTTTTAACGATTAAATTGTGACTTCGAAACCAGCGGGAAATTATTACAAATGACCACAAATACCGGATTTATTTCAAGATTTATTCAAGAAAAGTGGGGGAAAATACTGTTTAAAATTAAGTAATCCAGCAGCGCGGATGGCCCGCTGAATTGCTGAACAACCATCCATGCGCTGAACTATCTTAACTATCAACAAGTTACTCAGGAACAATTATTGAGTTGGATTACCATCCAGGCGGCAGTTTCTCGTTTATTGTGATGGTTTTATTCTGAATCGTAATATAACCGCCAGTACTCAGATCCTTGAGTATTCGGCTAACCATTTCCCTTGAAGCCCCGACCATACTGGCAATATCGCGCTGGGTCAACTTTTGCCTGATTTCCAGCTTATCGCCATTGGGCTCCGCCATGTCCAGCAGCGTCCTGGCGACTCTGCCATAAACATCCATTAACGCCAGGCTCTTCACATTCTGGGTCAGATTGCGTAACCGTGAGGATAATTCGCGAATTATTCTAATCGCAAGCACGGGATTTTTTGTTAAACAATCTTCAAATGCGGATTTGGATATTACTGCCAATTTTGTTTCTTCGATGGTCATCACCGACGCGGACCGGGGTGAATCGTCCAGCAACGCCAATTCACCAAAATATTGCCTGTCACCCAAAATATTAATGATAATTTCGCGTCCTTCGTCATCACTTAGGAATACTTTTACTTTTCCCGATAAAATAGCGTACAGTGAATCCGAATCATCCCCTTCTGAGATAATAATCGTGTTTTTGGGATACGTTCTGGTCGTTGCAAGACTGGATATCGCCTGCAAATCATCTTCTGGAAGATCTGAAAACAGTGAGACATTCCGTAACATTTACTCTTTACCTCCCTTGCTACCTTGCTTGCTTTAAGCTTGATCAGTTTATGGACTGGCGCAACTTGTGATTAGCCATGTTTCGCAGAACCAGAGCCTCACTGCATGCGCCGTTTTAGAATTATTCTAATCAATGTGATTCCAATCAATGTGTTGTTTTGTAAACGCACTGCACAATTTCTATCAAAACGGTTAAACTATATGTGAATATTCCACAAAGAACCAGTAAAAACGTTAATACTTCTGCACTCATCATCATTGTATGCTTGGACTTTTCGAACATCGTTATTCTAACCTGTTTGTTTCTTGAGCTGAAGTATCTTATAGACAATTGTCAACCAAGTGTAATTTAGTGCGTTTACAATCAACTCAAGAGTAAATCGCATACATACCTATACATAAATAATCGACAATCAAACGGGTAATGACCAGCAGCATTAAATAAAAACTTATCTGAAATATGCCGCGTAACAAACTGAAATATCTTACATTTAAAACTTTGAGTTCGTATTTTGATGGTATTTAGGAGGACTAATGGGCGCGTTTGAATTTGCCATGGATACACTGTCATCCATATCTTCAGCATTCTCCCAGCCAAAAGGGACGGCCAAAAATACGTTCAATCTAAACGATCTAAGTATCTCGCTGGATGATAACGCAACGCGCGCTTTTTCCGAGTTTATTACTGGTATGCGCATGCTGCACAAGCACTCAATCCATCATGGTTGTAGTATTGCTGCTATTACCCGGCAGAACCTGAAATTGCTCCAAACCAATTTAAATGCAACCAAGGCTTATCGAAACACCATACGCCGGATCCGCTCTAATGCTGTCAGGTCCAATCACTGGGCGTGGTTGCCCCTGGTAAACAATGAGGACATTAATGCGGGACTGCTCTATCTGCCCACCGGCCATATCGTGGCTCCTCGCACAGCAGGAGCCAATGTAACGATCCATCAAAAGGAACTCCATATCCCGTTTCCTGCTGACGGCAAATCCAATACGGGTTATCAGCTGTATCTGGGGCTAATGGGCAAAACCTGTATCGAATTCTCACATCCTGTTACGGTTGATTCTGAGGCCAGATCAACGGTTTCAACGTTTAACAATGATATTGAATCAACACCAATTTGTATAAAGCGCGGCGGCACTTTTGTCGAAGAACCGGCTCTGAGAACGGTAAGTCGTCTTTATTCGACTCAGGAACCCTGCCTGTTGCTGAATATTCATCTGTTGAATACCCCCGAATCAACAACCCGATCGGGTCAGGTTCAAAGACGCTGATACAATCCTGCAGAATTACGCTTACTGCGATATCCATGAAAACGTGGTAACTCCCGCCGCCAAGCGGGTATGCACCGGGATGCTGGTATCATTATTAACCTTGCGTAATCTCAGTCAGCAAATACGTAGTGAAGTGCGCCGAACCGCGGACTCTGCAAGAGCTGGTTGCCGCCTGGGTTAAGCACCGGTCTTGAAAAAAATGGTTATAGGAAGGAAATGTGATTAGCCCACGTGGCTTCTATATACTCTGCTTTGGTTGCGGCCGGCGTTTTTGGCTTCGTACAAGGCTTCATCCGCCATCTCGATCAAATCTGCGGGTGAAGTTTTTTCATTAGCCACTTTGCACGCGATCCCCATACTGATCGTTATTATATTGGTGAGCGGTGAATAGGCGTGGGAAAGTTCCAATGCTTCCACGGCATGCCGCAGGGAATCAGCAATTTTCATTGCACCGGCGGCATCTGTACTTGGCAACACGACGGCAAACTCTTCGCCACCATAACGCGCCACCAGATCAGCGGGACGTTGCACGGCTTTTTGCAGAGCTGCAGCCACTTTCTGCAGGCACTCGTCTCCTTTCAGATGACCGTAGTTATCGTTGTACAACTTGAAGTAATCGATATCAATGAGGATTAGCGCAATCGTGGTTTCATCCCGAGCCGACCGCAGGCATTCTTTCCGGATAAAATCGTCAAAACGACGCCGGTTGGCAATGCAGGTCAGGCCGTCCAGACAGGTCAACTTTTGCAGTTCGGCATTGCTTCGTTGCAGTTCCTTTTGCAGTTCACCCAGTTTCCGGAACGCTTCATCTCGCTCCAGCCGGGTCAGGTAGGCCTTGGTATGGGCTCTGATTCGAGCGATCAGTTCAATTCTATCGGGCAGTTTTACCAGATAATCATTCGCGCCATTTTCAAATGCAATACTCTTATCATGAGGATCTTCTTTTGAAGATAATACAATTATGGGAATGTTACTGGTTACCTGATCTTCCCTGTAATCCTTCACCAGGGTATAACCGTCAATACCAGGCATTATCAGGTCTTGCAATATCACCGTAGGTTTCAGGTGTGCCGCCATCTGAACCGCCCGGGACGGATCAGAGCAGTAGTGAAAACCGATATCCTTTTCCGCATCCAGCATGCGGCGAATTCCTTCAGCCACCATAATCTGGTCATCAACCAGCAACACCACCGGATGCATATTTTGCCCCGGCGTATTGATATGGCCGGCTCGTGACCGGCCTGGAAATTCCTGCACGTTCATACTGCCCTCATTATGCGCGGTACATTAAAACAATACAGTATTTTCTATTGTCAGCGTTAGGTTTTACTTAAATTAATTGCTAATACGTGTTTCCCGGTCCCGTCAACGTCTGTTAAGAACCTGCGGCTGGCATAACTTACTGTTGAAACTCCAGATTTCCTAACACACGATGCTCAGTATTGGTGATTCTGATAAGCGCGCCAGCGATTTTATTAATTGGCAATACATCGACTGCGGCGTCCATTTCCAGCGCGGCCTTGGGCATGCCATAAACCGCCGATGTCGCTTTGTCCTGAGCGATGGTGTAAGCACCCTTCTCGCGCAACTCCTTTAAACCCTTGGCTCCATCTTTTCCCATCCCTGTGAGCAAGATAGCCGTCGCGGAGTATCGCCAGTTCTCGGCCACGCTTTTAAAAAAAACATCTACAGAAGGTCGATAGGATGTGTCTGCAGGCTCGTGGCTGTATACCAGCCGGCCCTGTGGCGAAACCATCATGTGGTAGTTGGTTGCCGCCAGATATACTTTGCCGGGGGTAGGTAAATCGCCGTCCTTAGCCAATTCCACGGGTAAAGCACTTTTGACATTTAACCATTTTGCCAATCCGGGAGCAAACGCTGCGTCGACATGCTGAATCACCACTATAGGCGATTGAAAATCATGAGGTAATTGGCTTAAAATTTCAGCCAATGCTTCCGGCCCGCCAGATGAACATCCTATCGCCACCAGATTTTTTTCAGCCGGAGCGAATGCTGGACTTAACTCTCCTTGCATAGGCGTTACCGGAAGCGCTTGAATATCCCGGACTAACACGCTGATCAACGCAATTTTTCGCCGCAGGGTTTCAACAGCCTGATTATGTTCGCGGCTGTCGAGTATCGGGGTATTCACCGCGTCGATCGCACCTGCTCCCATAGCGCTAAACACTATTTCGGACTGGTCATCGATAGAGCGCGTCACAATCAAAATCGCACACGGCGTCTCGGCCATGATTTGCCGTATCACCGCGATACCATCGATATCCCTCACCATAGGATCCATCAATATCAGATCGGGTCTTACGTTCATGCAAAATCTGATCGCGCTTTTTCCGCTTGATGTACTCCAGGCCAGTTCATGCTCGCCCGTCATGGTCACGATACGAATCAGTTCTTTTCGCGCCTGTTGCTTGTTGTTAATAATGGCAACTTTCATTGCACCGCCTCCCCGATCAAATCGGATACGGCCTCAATCAGCGTTTCATCATGAAAACTGCCCTTTGTTAAATAATAGTCGGCGCCTGCTTCCAGGCCGCGCTGACGGTCTTCCGGACGGTCTTTATAAGAAACGATCATGATGGGCAATGACCTTAATTCATTATCCTGCTTCATGGAATTAACCAGTTCGATTCCATCCATGCGCGGCATATCCACATCAGTTATAACCAAATGATACCGGGTTCTTCTTACAGCATTCCATCCGTCCATTCCGTCAACGGCAACATCGACCCGATACCCATGCGACTCCAGCAATTGGCGTTCAATTTCCCTCACGGTGAGTGAATCGTCGACCACAAGAATACGTTTGCGCACTTTATGGTTTAATACATCCGTATAAGGCTTAAGAGAACCGAGAGCGGCGCCATTTGCCATTGCATCAATGGAACGCACCAGATCATCCACATCGAGTATCAATACTGGGATTCCATCCTCGGTAAGTGAAGCAGCGCTTATATCCTGTATTTTGCCCAGACGCTTATCCAGTGACTGCACTGACAATTCGCGCTGGCCTATAAACTGGTTCACCACGATGCCGTAACGGCTTAACCGGTCGCTGACGATAATAACGTGAAACTCCTCGTATTCAATGGCTGGCGTATCCAGCTCCAGCACATGAGACGCCGGCACAAGGCCAACCAGTTCTCCATTATCAGAAATATATTGACGCCCCTCCACCATCCTCACCTGATCAGGCGTTACTGACAGCAACCGGTCAACCCGTGACAAAGGAAAAGCGTACAGCTCACCGGCGATTTGCACCAGCAAAGTCGAAATTACTGATAATGTCAGGGGCAAATGAAGATTGAACCGCAGCCCGCCTTCGTCCTTGTTAATGACAGTCACCTTGCCATGCATTTCCTGGACAAGGCTTCGCACCACATCAAGACCAATGCCGCGCCCGGAAATTTCAGTGACCTCGGTTTTTGTGGAAAAATCAGGCAGGAAAAGAAACTCCAGCAGTTCCGCTTCCAGCAGGTTCTCCACAACTTCTTTCGCAGCCAATCCACGCGATACTACTTTATTTCTCAACTCAGTAACATCAACACCTTGTCCATCATCTTCCACTGCAATAGTCAGCATCCCCCCAACATGACTGGCGGACAAATGGATACTGCCTGCTACAGGTTTCTTGCCGGATTTGCGCTCTGCCGGCGCCTCGATACCATGATCCACTGCGTTGCGCACCAGGTGCATGATGGGTGCTTTGATTTTTTCCAGGATGTCCCTGTCAACCGGTGTATCGTTGCCGTCAATGATCAGTTGCGCTTCTTTTCCCATAATCCTGGCGATATCGCGCACCATCCTTTGCAGTCCCTGCGTGCAGTCGGAAAAAGGCCGCATGCGGCTCGCAACCACTTCATTGTATATTTTTGACGAAAGCTTACTGTTTCGCCGGTCATAGTCATCCAGTTCAACAAGGCGTTCGGATAGTATTGCCCGGCAATCCGCCAGTTTCTTTTGCGCATTCAGAAGCTGTATACGTGTACGCTCGGAAGTCGGCGTTAGTTCCAGCGATTCCTTGATTGAATCCAGCAGGTTGCTGAGTTCGACCTGACGCCGTTTCAGCACCAGCATCGCATCAGTAAATGGGCGCAGTCTGCCTGACTCAACCAGCATTTCACTGGACAATCCCATAATCCGCGTCAGCCGATCCGCGTTTATCCGGATCACGCGTTCCTCGCTCTCTTTGCCAACCCTGGCGTATTCGCCGGATTTACCGCTGACTTTTTCTACGTCAGTCATCACGGAGGCATCCGCGGATTTTTTTGCTGTGCCGTGTGTTTTGGATTCTGCTGCTACGGTAAAAACAGCGTTTGCCCCCGAAGTCAAAGGCCCGCCTGACAATAGGGCGGAAAGCTGGTCTTGCAAAGCGGATATGGCTGGCTGATTTTGCACAAACCACAACGGCGTTTCAGATTCGTCCAGGTGCGCGATTTGCGCAATTAGATCAACAGCCTTTAATAGCAAATCTATGTGCGAACTGGTCAATTTGATTTGCCGGCGTTGCGCCGCGACAAAACAATCTTCCAGTTCGTGAGCAATAGCCACAACGGCGTCAATGCCCACCATCCGGGCGGCGCCCTTGACAGAGTGCGACGCACGCATCAGGGTTTCCAGTTTTTCGTCCGACCCGGTGTCTTTTTCAAGATCCAGCAAACCCTGCGCCAATATTGCTGTCTGGCTTTCCGCTTCCATGCGAAACAGGTCGTGCATGGACAGGCTGCTCAAATCGCCGCTATACCCTGAAGTGTTACTCACCTAGCATTGCCTCAAATGCATGAGCCAGGCGGTACGCATCAATACAAGCGACGTTTTTACCATCAATATCCAAAATGCCCAGCAATAATTGCGCTTTTTCCGCTTCCACCGTTGCCGGAACCTGTATTAAATCTTCCGGATCGTAGCGGTGCACACCACCCACCTCGTCAACTGGAAACACATAGTCCTTTTTGTCTATCTGTACCACAAGATAACGTTTATAGATGCCACGCGGACCTACCCGTTTGTGTTCGTCCGTTTGGGTAACGCCAAGCAGGAATCCCAGGGAAAAACACAAGCGGACGGAACCGCCAATGTTAATCACGCCTATAATCAGATTGCGCGAACGATGTGGAATGTTGTGAACGGATTTGAGTTGCGACACTTCTATGAAGTTGCGTGTAGATAATGAAAACCATTCTTCACCGATCCGGAAATAGATAATCGAACGGCTTGTTTTGGAAACCGGTTCGGGATTTGCCGAAATAACCCGGGTCCACTGCTCAATATAACCATCGGGAATCCGTTTTTCCAGAACCTGCCGGCCGGCATCCCAATAAGTGCTGCAATTCCGGCAGTGAATAACATCCTTGAGTTTTTCACAACGCTGCGCCCGATTGCCCCATACGCCGATGGTGCTCCAACAACTTGCTTTTACCGGAATTTCTGTCTCGCTCATATATCCGATTACTACTAATATGAATTGCCTTCCCGGACAAATCCCGTAAAACTTCCTGTCCGGCTACGCAACGCTGGATTGATCTGGATTACGTTCTGCAACCCGTTTGGCCCGCCGCTTGAACGACAACGCCACTTCAATATCGCCTCTTTTTTGCGCCAGCAAACCCGCCAGCAAAAGCGCCTGCTCATTATTGGGATTGAGATAGATTGCTTTTCGCAACATGCTGTCCGCTTCTTTCGCTTCTCCATTTAAGTCCCTGATAAGCCCCAATAGATAGTAGCCGTCTGCGGAATCAGGATTTTGCTTGAGAAAGGTAATGCACGCTTCAATCGCTTCCGCATACTTGCGCTGATTCGCCAGGCGCTCGACACTGACCAGGGATATTTTGGGCTGTACGAGTTCCGCCGGTTGCGGAAGTTTTGCCGGGGATTCCGTTTTCGGCGCGGATTTGGCGACAACAGGCTTTGGGGGAAACTGATCCTTGTCCGTTGCAAGCCGCGCCAATTGATCAAAAACCGTTTGCCATTGATCGTTGATTTTCTGCGGAACTGGCGCAGTACGTTTGGTTTTTCTGCGCGACGTTTCGCTGACCTTGACATAGCCAAACGAACGCGCTGAATAAAGCTGCACAAAGAACTCCCTGCTTACCTGCGGGGTTTCGGCATGCCCCACAAATAAGGCGCCACGTTCTTTTAACGCCCGGTGCAGTTTTTCCATCGCGGTTTTTTGCGTCTCCCTGTCAAAATAAATCAGCAAATTCCGGCAAAAAATCGCGTCATAGTAATTGTCCTCAGGGCTTAAAGGGCCCACCAGAAAATTTCCTTCTTTGAAATTTACAACATGCCTGATTTCTTCTATCAGGCGGTAACCCGCGCCACCCTTTTTGAAATAACGGTCCTGAATCTCCTGATCAACGCCGCGAAAGGAATTTTTCCCATAGATTGCCCGCTTGGCCTTGATCAGCGCGCGCTTGCTGATATCAACCGCATCAATGGCTATTCTGTCCAGGGCGATACCCGCACGGTGTAAACATATCGCCGCTGAATAAGGTTCCTCGCCACTTGCGCAAGGT
>JAKEGK010000260.1 GCA_022627515.1 Gammaproteobacteria bacterium | reverse complement strand
CCGTTATTCAACCGGGTTGCCGGTCCGGAGCAGGACTACCACTATCCTCAACCCACGTCCAAAGAAAGTAAAAAAGGCAAGGAATCTTACGGCGAAGCGCCGGCGCCGGAACCACGGGAAGAAGCAGCCGGAACAATAGCGCAGGTCGGGATTCCCGAGCAAGCAGGTCATGAGGAAGCTGCGTATTTCCAGGAAACAGCGGCTCCCCAGCGGAGCGTGAGCCACGGTGGCAGCCAGGAAGCAAGACCGCTCAAAGCTCCCAAGGCCGTGCTTAAAATGCTGCGTTTCCCTGAAGACTATCGAAAGGAAATGACCCCGGAAGATGAGCTTTCCAGGGAAATTTACCGGGACGAATATGAATCCGAAGCGGAAGAATCATTAGCCGATATTTACCCAACCTTAACCGAAGCGGATCAGATTCCTAAACCTTATCCGGATGAACAGGTGGTGCAACAGCCCGGCGAAGAATTTGGTTATCGTTTGAAATCGACTGACGAAAATGAAATGGAACGGCTGCATCGGGATTTTGTGCGGCAAATGCGCGCGATTGTGGCGGAGAACGCGGAATTTGGCATTCATTTAGGACTGGAAATCGATGCGCTGGATGATGCAACCAGGATTCACAACGTCGAAGACCGCCGCAAAGCGATTCTGGCATCAATGAAAAAACTCAGCGAAAGTCATACCCAGCTGGCAAAAAAATTCGATACCGCACAAACCTATCTTTCCATTATTGAATCAGATAAGCAAAAACTCAGCGACGAACTGGACAGGGCGCGTATGCTGAGTCTTACCGATGAATTAACCTCGCTGCCTAACCGCCGTGCGTTCATGCGGCGCCTGGATGACGAGGTAAGCCGGGTCAAGCGCTACGGATTTCCCTTGTCACTGGTGTTGATTGATATCGACCATTTTAAACAGGTCAATGATAAATACGGCCATGCCGCGGGTGACACCGTGCTGCGCGTGTACGCGGAAAAAACTCTTTCTATATTCCGTCATCATGACATGATTGCCCGATATGGCGGTGAGGAATTTGCGGTATTGTTGCCCAATACTGATCTTGATGGTGTATTGCGCGCACTGGATAAGGTGAAAAGTAACGTACCCAAGGTTCAATGCAAAATGGGCGATATTGTGATTCAGGCGCCTACCTTTTCCGCCGGTGTGACCGAATACCGCGCGCCTGAAACCCCCACCCAGTTTATCGAGCGGGCGGACCACGCCCTGTATCGCGCCAAGCGGCTGGGCCGCAATCGCATCGAAGTGGAGCAGAAAGACCGGGAGCATGACGCGGTTGACCAGACCTGATCGCGCCGCTCGTCTTGACCTGCCGGTTTTTTCTGTTACGTTTCTTTTACGTTAAATTCGCCATGAATATACAGCCATGAATCTACAACGCCTGTCAGAACAGGTCGGACAACGCCTGTTGGAAAAACATTTTTGGCTGGCCACCGCGGAATCCTGCACCGGCGGCTGGATCGCCCAATGTATTACTGACATAGCCGGCAGTTCGCAATATTTTGACCGGGGTTTTGTAACCTACTCCAATGCTGCGAAGCAGGATATGCTGGGCGTGTCGGAAATCACGTTAATTCAACACGGCGCGGTCAGCGAAGCCACAGTAAAAGAAATGGTATTGGGTGCGCTGGCTCATAGCCTTGCGGACGTTGTGGTCGCTGTGACAGGCATCGCTGGTCCCGCTGGAGGCAGCGCGGAAAAACCGGTGGGGCTGGTGTGGCACGCCTGGTGTCTGCGTGACGAGTTACCAGTCACCCGAGTTGAGCAATATTTAGGCAATCGTTTCGAGGTTCGTCAGCAAACAGTCATGACCGCACTAAAAGGTTTGCTCGAGTTGCTTGCTTAATTCCGTCTTTTAATGTCTTTATTTACGTTTTGCGGTTTGTCCAGTTGTTTACTCCCGCAATGGTATTTTTTGCCCTTAACCCAACCACGCATCTATGAAATAATTGCCGGCTAAATAATCGGCTGTAACGGGCGCAACGCTTTGGCAGCAGGCGCTTGCATTATTATAAAAGTAGTTATCAAGAGGAAAGCAATAGTGGATGACAACAAAAGAAAGGCATTAAGCGCGGCACTGAGTCAGATCGAAAAACAGTTTGGCAAAGGTTCCGTCATGCGCATGGGCGATGCAGGCGCGGCGCGCGATATTGATGTGATTTCCACGGGATCGTTGGGATTGGATATTGCCCTGGGAATCGGTGGCTTGCCGCGGGGCCGGGTTGTGGAAATTTACGGACCAGAGGCATCCGGCAAAACCACTCTGACTTTGCAGGTAATTGCCGAAGCACAAAAAGCGGGCGGTACTGCCGCGTTTGTTGACGCCGAACATGCACTGGACCCCCTCTATGCGCAAAAACTCGGTGTTAACGTCGACGATCTCTTAGTGTCGCAGCCGGATACCGGCGAACAGGCGCTGGAAATCACCGATATGCTGGTTCGCTCCGGCGCGGTGGATGTCGTGGTCGTGGACTCGGTGGCGGCGTTAACACCCAAAGCGGAAATCGAAGGGGAAATGGGAGACACCCATGTTGGTCTGCAGGCGCGTTTGATGTCGCAAGCGCTGCGCAAATTAACCGCTAATATCAAACGTTCCAATACACTGGTTATTTTTATCAACCAGATTCGCATGAAGATTGGCGTGATGTTTGGCAATCCCGAAACGACTACCGGCGGCAATGCGTTAAAATTCTATTCCTCCGTTCGCCTGGATATCCGCCGCACCGGCGCGATCAAAAAGGGCGAGGAAGTCGTCGGTAACGAAACCCGCATCAAAGTGGTCAAGAACAAGGTGGCGCCACCGTTCAAGCAAGTGGATTTTGACATCCTTTACGGTGAAGGTATTTCACGCGAAGGGGAAATCATAACCCTGGGTGTGGAACAGGGCATTATCGAGAAGAGTGGCGCGTGGTACAGCTATAACGGAGATCGAATTGGCCAGGGCAAGGATAACGCGCGGCAGTTCCTGAAAGACAACCCGGATATTTCCGCCGGCATTGAAGCGCAAATCCGCGCCAAATTGTTACCTTTGAAAGAAGGTCTTGAAAAAGCCGAACTTGAACCTCAACTGGAAGAAGCTTAATCGCCGCCGATGAGCGACGATCCGGAACTGCCTGATGCATCGCCGCGGGACGCACGTCTCGCGGCGATGCGTTTATTGACCCGGCGGGAACATAGTTGCAAGGAACTGAAACAAAAATTACAACACAAAGGATTTAATGCTGCGCAGGTTGAAAAAATCAGTAATGATCTACAACGGGAAGGCCTGTTAAGCGATGCGCGTTTTGCCGAGAGTTATTTGCGTGCGCGGTCCAGTAAAGGCTACGGCCCTGTGCGTATCCAGCTGGAACTGAAACAACGGGGCGCCAGCGAGGATATCGTCTCCGCTACGGTCATGGAAGATGACGCCCAGTGGTTTGAACTGGCGCGCCGGGTGCGGGAAAAACGCTTCGGCAGGGCGCTGCCGGCAACCGCAAATGAGCGGCTAAAACAACAACGTTTTTTGCAATACCGGGGATTCAACCAGCAGCATCTGAAATTCGCGTTAAGTGACGATGCGGAATTACCCTGTTAAGTTGTCTAACCGGGATATTGTCCATAAAGAACTATACTTGCGAACCAATTAATAGTAGATTTCGTAACCAATATGAAATGCGCCGACATACGTAAAAAATTCCTCGACTTTTACCAGCAGCGGAACCACGAAATCGTGCCCAGTAGTTCACTGGCGCCCGCCAATGATCCTACTTTGTTATTTACCAACGCTGGTATGGTGCAATTCAAGGATGTTTTCCTGGGGCTGGAGACGCGCCCCTATACCCGTGCCGCCAGTTCGCAACGCTGTGTGCGTGCGGGGGGTAAACATAATGATCT
>JAKEGK010000259.1 GCA_022627515.1 Gammaproteobacteria bacterium | reverse complement strand
GCGGAGACGTCTGGCAAGACACGCCGTAAAGCCATCCAGTCTTGGGTGCAAGTGACTGCTCGATGGCGGCCTACCCGAAGGGCACGTGTGACCGTGAGGTTATAAATCCCTGCCGCCAACGGTCTTGCCAGACGTCTCCGCTTCCCGTGCGGGATTGTTCATCAACATAAATTAAAGTAACAAAGTGGAACTTGGTAAAGTAAGTTCTTCTAACAGAATGAACATTACTTGTAATAGCGGACCCCGTTTTATTAATCACGTCTAAAGTATCAGAGTATTTCGAATCCGCAGCTGTCGTCACTACGGGAAGAAGAAATGACAGCTTATAAACGCAGCCTCTTCATCTTTCGCCGCGATCTGCGGTTAAAAGATAATTCGGGCCTTATTCAAGCGTTGAACACTTCGCAGGAGGTTATACCGAGTTTTATTTTCGATCCGGCGCAAACCGTGAAGCATCGTTATCACAGTCTTCCCGGCTTGCAGTTCATGCTGGAATCACTTGCCGATCTGGATCAGCAACTGGGCAAGCAAGGCTGCAGGTTCCGGGTATTTCACGGTGATCCGGCGCATATCCTGGAAACGGTTATCCAAGCGCAAAAAATCGAAGCCGTTTTCGTTAATCGCGACTACACACCTTTTAGTATTCGCCGCGACACCAAATTAAACACAATATGTCGTGCGCATAATGTGGCGTTTCATTCCTGCAATGACTCGTTGCTAATTGAACCGGAATACGCACTCAAAGCGGATGGATCTCCCTACACGATGTTTACGCCGTTTTATCGCAATGCCGGTAAATATGCGGTGGATCAGGTCCAGGCAATGAAAACTCCGCGCTTTTGTCAAAAGCGTATTGGTGAATCGCTTCAACAGGTATTGATCAAGCTGCCGTTCACATTCCTGGCGCGTTATCCGAACAGAGGCGGCGGAACCAAAGCCATTGCCATATTGAAAACCATGGACCAGTTCAGGGATTACAGCAAACAACGTGACTTTCCGGAAGTTGAAGGCACCACGTTGTTGTCAGCCCACAACAAGTTCGGCACCTGTTCGATTCGCGAAGTTTATCAAGCGGTTCACGATGTGCTGGGCGCCGGTCACCCCTTATTGCGGGAACATTACTGGCGGGATTTTTTTACCCACATCGGATTTTATTTTCCCCATGTGTTTGGCCATGCCTTTCGCCGCCAATATGATGCGATTGCCTGGGACAATAATCGAAGCTGGTTCAGGCGCTGGTGTGAAGGCACGACAGGATTTCCCATTGTGGATGCCGGAATGCGTGAACTGAATGCAAGCGGTTACATGCACAATCGGGTTCGGATGATCACGGCATCCTTTCTGGTGAAAGATCTGCACATTGACTGGCGTTGGGGTGAACGTTATTTTGCGCAAAACCTCGTGGACTATGATCCTTGCGTTAATAACGGCAACTGGCAGTGGGCCGCGTCCACCGGGTGTGATGCGCAGCCATATTTCCGGATTTTCAATCCCTGGCTGCAGCAAAAGAAATACGACAGGCAATGCCGGTACATTTACCGTTGGATACCTGAATTAAGCGACTATACACCGCAACAAATTCACAGCTGGGAAAAACAGCAAGGCGCAGCGGATTACCCGCCGCCCATCGTGAACCATCAGGAACAATCCGCGGCAGCCAAGCTGATGTTCAAATTGGTTGCGGGAAGCAAAGCATAGTGGAACAAGCAAGGGTGGCGGTGTCCTGTTAAGTGTTATTTTTGGGTATAATGGCCAACGGTCCGGATGCTCCCGGTAATGTGAAATCACACAATAATGATGGCCGGACTTTGTTTACGTCTGTTTATTGAGGTGTATGCGGAACTGCGCATTGGCGGAACGGTGTAACAGGGCATTTTCCATCGCCTTAATAAAAGCGGACCTGATATAATGCCCCGAAGCCGGATCTCATTGATCCTGACTCCAAAACCAGGCGCTCAGTTCACCAACATGAAATTACTGCAACACTTATTTGACAACAATAAACTCTGGGCTCAGTCGATCGAGAGTAGCCATCCCGGATTTTTCAGAAAACTTTCCGAGCAACAAACGCCGGAATACTTATGGATTGGCTGCTCCGACAGCCGTGTGCCCGCCAATGAAATTGTCGGCTTGTTGCCGGGCGATGTTTTTGTGCACCGTAATGTGGGTAATGTGGTGGTGCATTCGGATCTCAATTGCCTTTCGGTGCTGCAATATGCGATTGAGATTCTGAAAGTCAAGCATGTCATAGTATGCGGTCACTATGGATGCGGCGGGATAAAAGCGGCCATGTCCAATGAAAAACACGGTTTGATTGACAACTGGCTGCGCAATATAAAAGACATATACAAACTAAATGAAAAAAAAATCAATGCGCTGGAATCCGAGAAGCAAAAAGTGGATCGGCTGTGTGAATTAAATGTTATCCAGCAGGTAAAAAGCGTTATTCACACGACGATTGTGCAGGACGCATGGGATCGCGGTCAGCCGCTTGCGGTGCACGGCTGGATTTACAGTATCGCCGATGGTCTGTTAAGGGATCTTGGTGTTTGCGTGACTGCCAAGGATCAAATTGATCAAATCTACCGTACCGACAGCTGACATTCCTGGCAGCTGCTATGCGTCCTTTGAACTTTAAGAGTGCCGATTATTCACTGACATTGTTCATGCGGCAAATAAGCTATCTGCTCACTGAAGTATCCGGGAACATCCTGTGGCCTATAATGATTAACACTGGAAACACCAGCGCCCAGAGCACGCTGGCAGCAAGGGAAAAATGCTCAATACCGGCCTGGAACCTGATAACACCCAGTTTGGATTCAATATAGTAGATTAAACTGCCGAGTACCGCGCCCATGACAGGCGATATGAGCAGATACCGGGACAGCCAGCGGAAGGTGTGCCGGATGGCGGCGCCGGTTACGAACCATACTAAAACAACCCAGGTGGGAAGCAAAGCGAAGTGAAAGGCCGCCGTGCTGTATTCGTAGATACCCAGAGTTACGTTTACGCTTTCCACACACGCGCCAGCTATTCCCGTCATGATAATCACGCACGCTTCCGCCAATGGCTGCCTTGACCAGGCTACGTGCACCAGCAGCAACGCGAGAATCGCAAACGCGCTACTGATGTTTTTCGCATGCGTGGCGCCGTAAAGACTGATGCCGATTCCCAGCAATAATAAAAAAAAATTATAAATTATTTTAAACACCGTCGGGTTGCTTGTTATCAGCGTCTGCAGGTAACTGTCCGGAAGGATTTGGCGATTATCATTCATTATATCATCTATACTTCATGTTATGGCGAATAACAAATAAGCTTGTTTCATCCCTGTAAAACGGATTTTTATATTTAACTTTGTTTTACTTCTGAAGCGCGTCAGCGCTATGCCTGTATCTCCGGAACACTATCGGTGAATAAGTAATTACTTATTTTCCGTGATCAATTAAATTACCAACCATGAAAAAACCAAATTCATGGCATTGGAATTGCACTGCCGGTCATAATAGCTCGTGGAATTGCTTACAGTGCAGGATAAACAACGAGCGTCAATCCAGCGTAAGACTTGTCATGCAAAGGTCATAGAAAATTCATCGCAGTGTAACAACCGGATGTTAGTCTCAGGTGAAATTAAAGTTGAAATGGAAGGAGAAATAATCATGGGCGATTATTTGGAAGAAATCCTTGATAACAATGACTTGGAGATGGACATCATGGCTGCCCTCGATGAGGGAGTCATGCTAAACGACTATCATTACGCAAATTGGCGCTACGAGTCTGACAGCAAGGAAGAGCTTGACGATTTTGACGGCTATTACACCGTTTGAGTTTCAGAAAAAACAGGCTTAATTCCATTCTGCTTTGTTTTTTCGCTTCTCGCAGCGCTCCCTTATTGTTCCTACGAGGCGTTGCCATTTTCAAAATGGTGCGCCGACACTCGTGCGGGGCGTGCTGAAACATCAATTGTTGGTGATCCTGTACTACATATATCGCGGCGTTCCATATGCAGGCAGAGCAAGGGCGAGAATGCGGAATGGGTAGAGCGATTTAAAACAAGCTCACCGTATAAACTTGCTGTAAAAATTTTCCGTCACCTGACGAAATAGTGCGATACGATTCCTGCGAATATCACCAGTCCAACCCAGTTGTTATTCAGGAACGCCTTGAAACACTGGTCAGGTTCGCGGTCACGTATCAGGTACTGTTGGTAGATCATTAACGCCGACGCCGCTGACAAGCCCAGATAATAATACATACTCATTTCAAGCTTTCCGCCAATGATCATCATGGTGAGAATGAATGTGACTTGGATGACCGCGACTACGAGTTTATCCGCCTCGCCGAATAATATGGCGGTGGATTTGACGCCGATTTGCAAGTCGTCTTCGCGGTCGACCATGGCGTAGAGAGTGTCATAGGCGGTTGCCCACAATACCGTCGCGGTCAGCAGCAACCACGTCACATCAGGCAAACCGCCCGTTTGCGCGGCAAACGCCATCGGCACAGACCAGCCGAAGGCCAGTCCCAGAAAAGCCTGCGGCATATAGGTATGACGTTTCATGAAGGGGTAAAGTATCGCGAGTATAACCGCGACAAAGGACAAGCCTATGGTTAGCCAGTTCAGAGTTAACACCAGGCAAAACGCGACCAGGCACAAGGCGGCGAACAACATCAACGCTTCTTTCCCGCTGATTTTACCGGTAACCAGCGGCCGGTGCCGGGTGCGCGCAACCTGACCGTCGATATTACGATCCGCATAATCATTGATTATGCAGCCCGCCGCCCGCATCAGGATTACGCCCAGTACAAAGACAATTGTAACGTAAGTATCCGGTTTGCCGGCGCCGGCGATCCACAAAGCCCAGAGCGTTGGCCATAGCAACAGAAATGTGCCAATCGGTTTGTCAAATCGGGTCAGTAGCGCAAAATAGATCAAGCGTTCTTTTGCGCTGCCGGGTTGTATAGTCATCGTCGTCATAGGCAGATAATAGTAGGATTTATCCTGGACGCTTGTGAACCGGGTCACCAATTTCCGGCAGAAAAATTTCACTCACCAGTAAGGGATCCCGGTTCAGAAAAAATACCGAGCGGCGGCCCCAGATGGATTGATCAGCTGGCGCCATATGCTGCGTGGCCAGTTGAAATAATTGCTGGCCGGCGCGGATACAGGCGATTTCCATTTCAGTCCGTTGCATGGATTTATCGGCAAATAACACGGCGCCTAAAGGTTTTTTTCCCAAACGCGCCAATCGCCGCTGTTTGCCCCGTAAAGTATGCGGAGGAATAACTGTGCGTGCAAATACCCAGGGCTGGCCGCCGCACAACAAATGTACTTCCCGTATCCAGGCATAGCCGGAAAGGCGCATCTTCAGCCGCCTGGCTTCATTGAGCATGGGTTTTCCCCAGCCTTCCCGCAGGATCTGCACGGAAAAGGGACCTGAACAGGCTTTCATCAGGCGCTCAGTTAAGGATGAGGAATCAAGCAGCCAATTTGCCAGTTTTGGTTCCAGCTTCATATGGTGCAGCTGGCGTATTGGCCGCCACACGGGTTCACGTTGATATTTTCCGAACAGGGTCAGTGTCACAGGCAGAAATGGTATATTTAAGTGAGTGCGCAATAGTATTGAATTTGCAGCATTGTACCGGATAAACCATGCTTGTGAATCAGGATGATCAGGTCTAAAACTTGCCTTTTTGCGTAAATGAGATGATATGCCGCCGTTCACGTTTGGTCGGGCGGCCCTGACCCGTGCGGCGCAGCGCAGGTTGTGCCTGCTGGATTTCCTTAAGACGTTCCCGGTTCAAAATGCTTTCCGCGGTTTCCTGATAAAGCGCCGCCGCAACTGCCGCCGGTCCCCGGCGTGCGGAAAGTTCGACTATGATTACCGTTTTGCTGAAATAGGATTGCCTGATGCTTAGCGTATCACCGATGGCAATTTCTTTGCTGGGTTTGGCTTTTTCATCGTTGACCAGCACCCTGCCGGATTTTATCGCGTCACTGGCGAGGGAGCGGGTCTTGTAAAAACGGGCCGCCCACAGCCATTTGTCGATACGCAAGGTTTGCGGAGCCGTTGATGCGCGGGAGTTGTTTGACGAAGGTTGTCTGGCCATGTTGGCATTGTACGAAACTGCATCGAGAGATGACAATTTTTGTGACGTTATAATGTTACTTTGCCGCTACATTATGCGCTTGCCGGAAAGTACTCCCGGGAGGCAGGATTAGATATAGTTAAAGTTACGTGTTTCGCGGCTATGCGGCCAGTTCCAAACCGGAAGGCAACTGTATCTCCATGGCAATGGGGAGGTGGTCTGACAGCAAATGATCCAGGACATGCACGTCGTAAATTTCCAGGCTGGGTGACGCAAGAATATGGTCAATAGTGCGTTGCGGACGCCAGCTGGGAAAGGTTTTTAAGCCGTGGACCGGTTCGCAAAGATTGGTGGTATTCAGCAAATGCCTTAATTCACGGCTATCCGGCTGGCAATTTAAATCACCCATCACCACGACATGTTCATAACAATTCACGATTTCGCTGATGAATTCCAGCTGGCGCAAGCGCGCGCGTTTGCTCAGGGCAAGATGAACAATAAGCATAATCAGCGGGTTATCGGGGTGCCCATAACGAACCACCATCACGCCGCGGCCGGGCAGAAATCCAGGCAGTTTGTAGTCGGATACTTCACTGGGTTTGAACTTGCTCAGCACGCCATTGCTATGACGCGCGATATTGCCTATTTTGCGGTTGGTTTGATGATACCAGAAGGGGAAACCTGCATGCGCGGCCAGATATTCCGCCTGATTAATAAAACTGCTGCGGATACTGCCTGCATCTACTTCCTGCAAGGCCACTATGTCAAAGCCACTGATGGCATGGGCGATATTATGTAAATTTTCATAGATCTGCGCGTGCGGCAGGACATGTTTCCAGGCAGCCGTTACATAGTGCCGGTAGGAAACTGACCCAATTCCCACCTGGATGTTATAGCTTAACAACCGGATTCGTTTTCCTGTATTAAGATGTGGCGTTGTTTCTTCTAATGATATGATTTGACTCATTACTGCTCGACCTAACTGAATTATCACTATAACTTGTTTAAACGATGTTCGCTGGCGGTTGGTGGACATTCTCCTGAAATTATAGCCAGTGCTCCTAAGACACTAAAAGGGGCAAATCATTTCACCCAACTTTTCCGTCAATTTGAGATTTTCGCTGTAGTCAACCGGGCAATCAATCACGCTTAAGGTATTATCGGCCAAGGCCTGTTTTAATGCAGGCATGAGTTCATCGGCCTGCGTGATTGTGTAGCCATTTGCGCCAAAAGACCGGGCATATTTGGCAAAATCAGGATTGCCAAAGGAGGTATGGGCCGGCCGGCCAAAGGTATTCATTTGTTTCCATTCAATTAAACCGTACCCGGAATCATTCCATATCAGGATCACAACCGATATTTTAAGTCGCATGGCGGTCTCAATTTCCTGGGAATTCATCATAAAGCCGCCATCACCGGTTACGGCAACAATTTTTTTGCCGGGAAAGGCCATTTTCGCCGCGATTGCCCCGGGAACGGCGATGCCCATACTGGCAAAACCGTTGGAGATGATACAGGTGTTGGGATATTCGCAGCGAAACATTCTCGCCATCCACATTTTATGGGCGCCGACATCGCATATCACAATGTCCTCGAGACCCAGTGCGGTACGCAGATCCCAAATAATTTTTTGCGGCTTCATCGGGAAAAAACGGTCATCACGGTGTTGATTCATCTCGTCAATCAACGCCTTGCGCAATAAGCGTAAGGTTTGTCCTTCATGAGGCCGGGCGATTTCCGCAATACGTTGTAATGAGTGACGGATATCGCCTACCACGCCCACTGCGACGGGGTAGTTGCCGTCAACTTCCGCCGGCGTAGAATCGATATGGATAATCTTCCGGTCCGCGGTGGGATGCCACAGGTGAGGGTGATACTCCACCAGGTCATAACCCACGCAAATAATGACATCAGCTTTGGCAAAGCCGAAATTAATGTAATCACGCGCCTGCAAGCCCGCGCTGCCCAGCGCCATCGGATGTTTGAAGGGAATGACGCCTTTTGCCATGAAGGTATTGGTCAGCGGTATGTTTAGTTTTTCCGCAAACTTCGCCAGCTCTTCATTGGCATGCGTGCGTACGACACCGTTTCCGGCCAGGATGATGGGCTGTTTGGCTTCGGAAATAATTTTTGCCGCTTTCTTTACCTGTTCGGAAGGTGGTTCCGGCAGGATCGGCTGCGCGACCGGTAAGGGTTGGTCGGGGCCATTGAGCTTGGCGATGTTTTCCGGGAACTCAATAAACGTTGCGCCGGTTTTTTCCGTTTGCGCGATTTTAAAGGCCTTGCGTGTGACTTCCGGAATGATTTCCGGCGCCAGTAAACGGGAAGAATATTTGGTGACGGGACGAAATATTTCCTCGAGATCCAGTACCTGATGGGATTCCTTGTGCAGGCGGTGCGTATCGGCCTGTCCGGCAATCGCCACCAGCGGAGCATGATCCATGTTGGCATCCGCCACCCCGGTAATGAGATTGGTGGCGCCGGGTCCAAGGGTCGACATACAAACCCCGGCGCGCCCGGTCAGGCGGCCGTAAACATCGGCCATGAACGCCGCGCCTTGCTCATGGCGCGTTGTGACAAATTGCATTGTCGAGTCGATCAGGGCATCCATGACATCCAGGTTTTCTTCGCCGGGAATGCCATAGATGTATTCAATACCTTCGTTTTCCAGGCATTTAACAAATAATTCAGCTGCTTTCATGCCCTTTCCATTTTGGGCGCACGCGGTAACATAAATCTTGAAGAATTGTGATCCATTCCGTTGGTTGCGTAGTTATTTCCCCTGGCTTTCCTGTTCGACGAGATGATTCACCACCTGGAAAATATTGGGATTGCCACCCGCCAGTTGCGCACTGGTGCGGTACTTGCCATTTACGATTAATGCCGGCACACCGCGAATTCCATAGCGTTCGCTCATATCCTTGGCGCGGCGTATCTTGGCTTCGACGGCGAAAGAACGGAACACGCGGTTGAAATCCTGTTCACTGACGCCGTGTTCAGCGAACAATTTTTGTATTTCGGCGTCGGTGCTCAAACGCCGTTTTTGCTGATGGATGGCTTCAAACATTGCGGCATGGGTTTTGTCGAGCACACCCAAAATCTCCGCCGTATAGTAAGCGCGGGCATGCAGTTCCCATTCCGGGCGAAAGATTGCCGGCATGCGGACAAACTCCGCCTGGGCAGGTATTTTCTTGAGCCAGCGATCCACGTAGGGTTCAAGGCTGTTACAGTGCGGGCAGCCATACCAGAACATCTCAACCACTTCGACTTTGTTACCGGTGGTTGTGGGCTGCGCCGGCAATACAAGTTCATAATGGATTTTTTCCTTGTAGGCGGGCGCGGCTATGGCCAGCCCGGGCAATATCGCCAGACTACAAATCCCGATAATCCAGTTCTTCATGTAATCACCTCGTTGTTCTTTATTTTTGTGCGAAAAGTTGTTCAGTTGTAGGATGTTTACCTGGAATTGTCAATCAACAATCTCCGTAATGCCGGAACAATACTCTGTTGATAGTCAGACACACGCAAACGGCTGAACAATTATAGATAATATCCAGTGTATCGCTAAGCGTGGCAATATCCGGATAGTCAAATAGACCCTGGCAACTAATCCCGAGTTCATTCTTCAATCACACTCTGTGCAAAGATCGCGGTCCACTTAACGGATTTTCGTTAATTTATGAAAACATAAATTAACAGTTGTGTAATAATGTTAATGCAAATCAGGGACACTAACCTGAAGAAAGAATTCCCCATGAATTATTTACAGGCATATTCTTGCCTATACATAGGGAAATTTGTAGAAACGAATTGTTTTTAATTCTATTTATTTGATTGGGAGCATAGCCACATGGCGGGTGAAAAAGACAGGGAAAAAGATAAGGAAAAGGATAAAGATAAAATAGTGGATTTGATCCAGTTTCTCAACGATCAGGTGTGGTGTGATTCGTTAACTGTAAATGAAATTAAAACCTTTCTTGAATATACCGAACTGGTTAACTTTAAATCCAAAGAAATCATTGCGGAAATCGGTGAAGTGGGTGAAGCGCTGTATCTGGTGATCAGTGGCGAGGTGACGCTTTATCGTGACCAGCAAAGTTCCAGCGAAGTCGGTTTAATCAAGGAAGGGGAGATTATGGGCGAAATGTCCTTTTTTGACCGGCGTCCGCGCTCCGTGCGGCTTGAAGCGGCAAAAAAAACCCAGCTACTCAAATTGTCCCGTTCCATGTACCAGCGCCTGCGCGTGGAGCATCCTTATATTGCGGTTAATTTGCTCGAGCACGCGATTGTCAGTCTCGATCATTTATTCCGCCGCGCCAGTCACGACGTCTCGACATTTGCGAATTATTTATACGCACTGGGACGCAAATAAATTTGCGCTTCCGCCGATCATTTTCAGGCAGCATGAAAAAAAACAGGCCGGGAAACCAAACAGGATTACTTGAGCGTTGCCAAATATGCCGCAACGGCGTTAATTTCACTGTCTGTAAGTTTTGCCGCGATATTACGCATTATTTCATTGATGTCGTTGGCGCGGGCGTTTGACTGAAAATCCTTTAATGTTTTGACAGTATAAGTGGATTTTTGCCCCGAGAGATGTGGAAAAGCGGCGGGGCCATTACCAGCGCCATTGGGTCCATGGCAACCGGCGCAGGCCGGCACGCCAGTATAGCGGTTTCCACCTTTAAAGATTTTACGGCCGGTTTTAATGATTTCAACATCTGTTTCTACTGCCTGGGGTTCGAGCGATTGCGAAGCAAAGTATGCGGCAATATCCTCGATGTCCTGCTGTGCCAATCCCGCTACCATGCCGTTCATGATTTCATTGGTACGAGTTCCCTCCTGGAAATTCCGGATCTGCTTGATAAGATAGGAAGGATGTTGTGCGGCAAGGTTTGGCCAGTCCGGTCCATAACTATTGCCATTTTCACCGTGACACCCCTGGCATACCTGGGATTTTTCTTTTCCCGCAGCCGCGTCACCTTTTGCCCAACCTGCCGGGGGAGCCGTAAAAACAGCGCAAATAAAAACTCCAAACAAGGATGACTTTGATAGCATCATTGATCTCTACACACTGGCGCCACAATCAATTCATTAGGCAGGCAAAGATGCAGCCTAACATTTTTACTAAGGCTTAAGACTATGGGTCCGCGACACAGGCAGCAAACGACAATGGCTAACTGTTGCTTTCAAAATAAGCCGCGACGTCTTCCATATCCTGTTCAGACAGAGTTGCAGCCATGCCGTTCATAATCGGGTCCTTGCGGATCCCGGATTTAAACGCTTTGAGCTGCTTTATAATGTATTTTGCATGCTGGCCGGCCAGTCTCGGATAAGTGGGATTGGTGCTTTTCCCGCCTTTTCCATGACAAACCTGGCACGCCCTTGCCTTGTCTGACCCGGCGTCTGCATTACCCTGGGCGTTGACCAAGCCACTGGTTAGTGGCAAAGAAAACAACGCCATCAGACATACTACGCCCCCTGTTAATTTTAACTTCGTAAAACGCATAACCTGCTGCTCCAACTTTTTCTTCATGCGGTGGCCGCATAAGTATTTTTCGTTATTATTATTTTGAAACGTAATCAGTACGACAATAAAAAACCAATTTACCATTGTAGATTTATTGTGAAGAAAAAAAAATAACTAATACTGGCAAATAACTGCTAATGTCCTATTAAAATTGCTTATCATCAACATCTTATAGATCAGAGCGAATTTCGCGTTTTAATTATAAAGAAATGACTCAAAAAAATTATTATCGCCGGGCCCGGTTTCTTATCAGTGCAGGAAAACTGTCGCAATTGCCTGAAGACCGGGGTTTCGAAGTCGCATTTGCAGGGCGTTCCAACGCGGGAAAATCCAGCGCCATCAACGTATTGACCGGTAATCAGCAATTAGCGCGCACCAGTAAAACTCCCGGTCGCACACAACTGATTAATTATTTTTACCTTGATGAATCCCGCAGGCTGGTGGATTTACCCGGTTATGGTTACGCGAAGGTGGCTAAAGAAGTCAAACAGCAATGGGATGCCTTGCTGGATGATTATTTGAGAAACCGGCAATCATTAAAGGGGCTGATCCTGTTAATGGATAGCCGCCATCCAATGAAAGAATTTGACGTACAACTGATCCGCTGGTGCGACACGGCCCACTTACCCCTGCATATATTGTTGACTAAATGCGATAAGCTCACCAAAGGCGCCGCATCAAACACTCTGCAGGGAGTTAAAGCGCAGCTGAGAGACCTGATGCCACAAGCCAGCCTCCAGTTATTCTCTGCATTGAAAAAAACCGGCGCTGAAGAGCTGATTATAATGCTTGATAAATGGCTAGAAATTGCGCAAAATGAATCCTGATTTGGTGGTTTGCCGAAGGCGAGAAAATATTGCAAACTGTTGCCGCTTCAAGCCGGCATTAGTGAAAAAACACTACTCCATAGAATCTTAGGGGGAGGTCGCAAAAGAAAAAGCCCCGGTACACAGTTAGGGGTGTGATTACCGGGGCGAATGTTTAAGCCCAGTATGGGGACACTGGGCTTTACTATACCCGCTTAGGGAGGAGGAGCGGGTGAGTAGTAGCATTGTCCACTCAGAAAATAAGACGCATGAACTGCCAAAAAAGTTCATTGTGCTCTACAAAAAAATCACTGATTCCTAATATAAACAATATCGATTGCAATTCCGCATTATTTATCAATTGATTAGAATTGTAACCGGATCCCAATTCAGCTAGTTGCACGGAATATTGAACTGATTGTCACGTGCTCATATACACAGACTTGCGCAAACACTGAACTAAATACGCATAAGATCCGAGCAATTCCGGATTTTTTGGTCAGCAAAAAACTCTCAAAGCCAGGTGTTGGGGACGGTCAGGTTTCATCCCAGTTTTGTCCGATGCCAATATCGACTTGCAAAGGTGCTTTCAGATCGGCAACGGATTCCATGCAATGCGCAATTTCCCGCGTGGCTTCAGCTAGCAGCGGTTCCTTGATCTCAAATACCAGCTCATCGTGTACCTGCATGATCATTTTGATATCCAGTTTGCTTTCCTGTATCCAGCGGTCGGTTTTAATCATGGCGAGCTTAATAATGTCCGCGGCCGTCCCCTGCATTGGCGCATTGATCGCAGTCCGTTCCGCATACTGCCGGCGTTGAGCATTACTGTGGTTAATGTCCGGCAAATATAATCGCCGGCCAAATACGGTTTTAACATAACCTGTTTCACGGGCCGTTTCCCTCATCCGATCCATAAACGCCTTAACGCCCGGATAACGTTCAAAATACAAATCCACATATCGCTGTGCTTCATTACGCCCGATACCCAATTGCTTGGCCAGACCAAATGCGGACATGCCGTAAATCAGGCCAAAGTTAATCGCTTTCGCCCGGCGCCGTTCTTCATTGCTGACTTGATCAGGGGAAGCGCCAAAAACTTCCGCCGCGGTCGCGCGGTGCACGTCAACGCCTTTGGCAAACGCGTCCAGCAAGCCTTTGTCACTGGATAAATGCGCCATAATGCGCAATTCAATTTGTGAGTAATCGGCGGCGACAATCTTGTAACCCGGGGGTGCAATGAAAGCCTGCCGTATGCGGCGGCCTTCTTCGGTGCGGATCGGAATGTTTTGTAAATTGGGATCCTTGGACGCCAGCCGTCCGGTGCTTGCTATGGCTTGATGATACGAGGTGTGAACGCGCCGGGTTTTTTCTGAAACCTGGAGGGGGAGTTTATCGGTGTAGGTTGATTTCAGTTTGCTTAAGCTGCGGTGTTCCAGAATCAGTTTCGGCAAGGGATAATCCAGCGCCAGTTCCTGTAACACGTCCTCTGCGGTGGAGGGCTGACCCGTGGGGGTTTTTTTTAACACCGGCAGTCCCAGTTTATCGAATAAAATCGCCTGGATTTGTTTGGGTGAGGAGATATTGAACTCCTCACCTGCAACCGCCGTTACTTCCTGTTCCAGTTCCGCGATACTTTTTTCCAGTTGTTTGCTTTGTTTGGCGAGCATGCCGGCATCTATATACACGCCGTTACGTTCAATCCGGGACAATACCGGCACTAAAGGAATCTCAATATTTTCATACAGCCATTTTAATTCCGGCTCTTTTTCCAGTTTTGGCCACAAGGTATGGTGCAGGCGCAAGGTGATATCCGCATCCTCCGCCGCATAAGGTGACGCTTTTTCGATGGGAATTTGGTTAAAGGTGAGCTGGTTTTTGCCTTTTCCGGCGATGTCCTCAAAGTGGATGGTGTTGCAACCAAGGTATTTCAGCGCCAGGGAGTCCATATCGTGGCGGGTGGCGGTGCTGTCCAACACATAGGACTGCAGCATGGTGTCATGCGTTATACCATTCAGTTCGATATCATAGTTCGCCAACACATTCATATCGTATTTCAGGTGCTGTCCCAGTTTGTGTTGGCCGGCGTCTTCCAGCAAGGGCTTCAGAAGTTGCAGCACTTCATCACGGGAAAGCTGTTGCGGTGCGCCATCATAATCATGGGCGACAGGCACATAAGCCGCTTCGTTTTCCTTGACCGCGAAGGAAACACCGACGAGTTCGGCTATCATATAGTCGAGGTCCGTGGTTTCCGTATCGAAGGCGAAAAGTGGCGCTTGCTTGAGCCTGGCAATCCAGTCGGTGAGTTCCTGCTTTGAGTAAATGGTCTGATATTGCCGGTTTGTTGCCGTGTTGTTTACAGCGGTGGATTCGTCCGTGCTGTTTGCCAGGATTTCCGAAAGCCAGGTCTTGAATTCAAGACGGCTTAAGATTTCGATCAATTCTTTTTCTGCGGGCGGCTGGCGCTTTAAATCCCGCGGTGTTACACCGAGTTTGACATCGCACTTAATGGTGGCTAATTGCATGGCTAAAGGCAGCTGGTCCAGCGCCGCGCGCAGATTTTCTCCCGCCTTGCCCTTGATTTCATCCGCATGTTGCTTGATGCCATCAAGTGAACCGTATTGCTCCAGCCATTTGGCGGCGGTCTTGGGGCCGACATTTGCGACACCGGGAATGTTGTCCGACTTGTCACCCATCAGCGCCAGATATTCAATAATTTTTTCCGGCGGTAAGCCGAATTTTTCAATCACACCCGCGCGATCCAGAAACGCGTTCTTCATGGTATCCATCAAAGTGATATGCCCGTTCACCAGCTGCGCCATGTCTTTATCACCCGTGGAAATCAGCGTATCGATTTTTTCTCTGGCAGCTTCTTTTGCCAACGTGCCGATCACGTCATCCGCTTCCACTCCTTCAATCACCAGGATCGGAATGCCCAGGGCTTTTACCAATTGATGCAGTGGTTCGATCTGTTTGCTTAATTCCGATGGCATTGGCGGGCGGTTGGCTTTATAGTCCTTATAAATGTCATCCCGGAATGTCTTGCCCTTGGCGTCAAAAACCACAGCCATGTACTCTGGATCGAAATCTTTAATCAATTTGCGCAACATATTGACAACGCCATACACCGCGCCGGTGTATTCACCGGCTGAATTGGTTAAATTGGGCATGGCGTGGAATGCGCGGTAAAGATAGGATGAACCGTCCACCAGTATAAATGGGCTAGAATTTTGCATAGTAGGCATAGGGTTATATTGTCGTAGATTCTGATTTTCAAGAAAAGAGCGAATTATGGTTGATCAAGATAAATCCTCGCATCCCGGTATGTCGCCGGTTGACGATACCATGTTGACGCGGGAATCCTGGAAGATTTTCCAGATTATGGCGGAGTTTGTGGAAGGTTTTGAACGGATGGCGCGTGTGCGGCCATCGGTGAGTATATTTGGATCAGCAAGGACAGAACGCAATCATCCCTACTATTTATTGACGGAAAAAATTGCCGGCAAGCTGTCGGATGCCGGTTTCAGCGTAGTGAGTGGCGGCGGACCGGGGATTATGGAAGCGGCCAATAAAGGCGCTTTTGCCGGCAAGTCACCCAGTATCGGGCTGAATATCCAGTTACCCCACGAACAATCGGGCAACAAGTATCAGGACATTTCATTAAGCTTCCGTCACTTTTTTTCCCGCAAAGTGATGTTCGTGAAATATGCGGCGGCCTATGTGTGCATGCCGGGCGGCTTCGGCACTCTGGATGAACTGGCGGAAATCCTCACCCTGGTGCAGACCGGAAAAACCCGCCGTATTCCAATAATTCTTGTGCATACGCCCTTTTGGGAAGGATTTGTAAACTGGCTCAAGGGGAGTTTGCTGAACGAGGGAATGATCAACGAGGAAGACCTTGATCTCTTTCAGCTGCTGGATGATCCGGATGATGTGGTCAAAGCGATCTTCAAGCATTATGAACAGCGCGGATTTGAACCTTCGGAAGAAGAACAACAAATCATGCTGGATTTGTAATTGTTATTGTTTTGTTACCGACGCTGTCGAGTTACGGTGCGCATTTTAACTACCGAATCGTGATACACTGCATAGCTTCGACTCAGCACCAAAACAAAATTAACGTCACATGTCCGTTTATACTTCAGTCATTCCGTCTGAGCTCAAAGCTTTTCTGCAAAACTATAAAGTCGGTGAGCTGGTGAGTTATCAGGGCATTACCGCCGGCATCGAGAACACCAATTTTTACGTTGATACCACATCCGGTCAGTTTGTTCTTACCCTGTTTGAAATCCTTAAAACTGAAGAGCTGCCTTTTTATCTGGAGCTTATGGCGTTTCTGAACGAGCGTGGTGTTCCGAGCGCGCATCCTATCGCCGATAGATCCGGTAACTACGTTCACGAATTGAAAGGCAAGCCCGCCACACTGATGCAGCGCCTGCAAGGTCGTTCGGTGCTGCACCCGGATACACACCACTGTGAGTCCATTGGCCTGGCGTTGGCCAACCTGCATGTTGCCGGTCAGTCTTTTTATTTGAAACAGGATAATGTTCGCGGCGCCAAATGGCGGCAAAAAACCGGGGAGCAATTGTTATCGGGGCTCAATCCGGAGGATGCTGACATACTGCAACGTGAACTGGCTGATCAGGCGGAATCTGATTTTCAAACTCTGCCGCATGGCGTTATTCACGCCGACCTGTTCAGGGATAACGCATTGTTTGTTGAAAATGAATTAAGTGGCATCCTGGATTTTTATTACGCATGTAACGACAGCCTCTTGTACGATGTTGCGATAACGCTGAATGACTGGTGTGTAGAACCGGATGGCGCGTTGAATTTCAAGAGAGCTCACAGTTTGTGTAACGCATACCAATCAATACGCCCGGTGACAACTGAAGAACAAAAAGCGTGGCCTCTGGTATTGCGCCAGGCGGCGTTGCGATTTTGGCTGTCACGCCTGTGGGATTCCAAATTTCCCAAAGCGGGCGAAATGACTTTTCAAAAAGATCCGGATGAATTTAAACATATTTTGCGGGCCAGGATCGCAGAATCAGCACAGCTGGGTTTTTTGTGGCAGAGCTGACTTGCCGCCGAAACACATTTTTAAGCGATGCGTCTTGTATAACACACTGTGCAGCAATCGCTTTCATTGATAATCCTGGGAATATTCTTGCGTGAAATATAGTCATTCCGTATACACTTCAGCCAATAAATAGAATCACATGATATGCCCATAGTCCTACATAATAATTGCTTGACATCAAATAACCCCGATGGCATAAAGACCCACTCAGTTTGCTGGTAAATCCGCAAGCGATTGCATAAGCAGCAGGATTAATATCCGCTGTTATTGCAAGGGAAGGTTTGCTTCTCTAATCGTGCTGCAGCGCGAAAGTAGCAAAAGTAACAACAGTGTGAACGTCGCGGTGAAAATAACGCAGCACTGCATTAGGAACTCTAGGGGAGGATGCGGATAACCTGTTTTTTGATTATTCGCACATTTTGTTGTTAGTCAGTAATAATAATGTGAGGGGAAACTACATGAAATCTAAATTATTAGCTATCTCTGCTACAGTGGCTATTCTGGCAATTTCCGGTCAGGCGCAAGCCGATCTGGATCTGGCTAAGAAAAGCGGTTGCCTGGCTTGCCACAGCGTCGAAAAGAAAGTTGTTGGTCCGGCCTGGAAAGATGTTGCTGCCAAATACAAGGGTGACGCTGGTGCAAAAGATAGATTGGTAGCGAAAGTGAAAGCAGGCGGTAAAGGCAATTGGACGGAAGTAACCGGTGGTGCGCCAATGCCCCCTTACTCACCTCGTGTAAAAGACGAAGACATCGCGAAATTGATTGATTTTGTTCTGAGTCTTTAATCCGGCATAACGCCAAAAATATAGTCTGCGATTTCAGTAGATATTAAAAGCCAGTACGTTGTGCTGGCTTTTTTTATTTCATACGCTTTATTCACAGCGAAGATGTAAGAAAATCCGACATTCTAAATCCTGGCGCAATAATAGTAGCCAAGTCCTTGATGTTCTATAAGATATTGATATTTAATAACAAAATATCAGTACAAGAAAGAAGCAATTTAACGTTGAGCCGTTGCTTACGCTTCCTTGGGCGGGTTGACCGCAGTTTATTAACAAAGTTATCCACAGCTTTTGTGGAAAAGAAATGACATTAAAGACTACCAGCAGCTTAAGTTTTAATATTAGAAATGAAATTAACTTGCGCCGGAATTTTGACTTTCGAAATTTCGCAATACGGCTCTAAATTACAAAAAGTCTCGTCTTAGAAGTAGTGGTATAAATGCGGTGCTATTTCAAAACGGCGGCCGTAAACTTCGTATTTTCCAATTAATATCCTGGTTCAATCTGCACATGGCTAATTCCTGATTATGTGGCAAACCATCAGTGAACATATTGGTTCCAGCCTCGGCGCGCCATTTGCCATTGACACTACGCGAAGTGTTGGTGGCGGCAGTATTAATTCGGCCTATGTAATTGGTAATGCGCAACAGTCTTTTTTTGTGAAGATTAATACCGCAACGCGCCTGACCATGTTTGAGGCGGAAATGGAAGGATTGCGTGAGATAGAAAGACATGACGCGATCAAAGTACCCCGGCCACTATGCGCCGGTACCAGTGGCGGCAAAGCTTACATCGTGATGGAGTACTTATCGATTCATGGCAGCAGAAGCGGGGGGGCGACCAGCCTGGAACAGCTCGGGATTGATCTGGCGTGTATGCACCGCGTTACGCAGGAACAGTTTGGTTGGCGCCGGAACAACACAATCGGATCTACCCCGCAGATCAATACGCCATCCTTTGATTGGGCCGGATTTTACCGCGAACATCGTCTGGGTTACCAATATCAGCTTGCTGCCGAACATGGGTACGGCCATCTGCTGCGCCGGGGTGAATTGCTGATGTCAAAAGTCGACCGGTTTTTTACCGCTTATCAACCTAAACCTTCCTTGTTGCATGGCGACCTCTGGTCAGGCAATTATGCAATTGATGACGAAGGCCACCCCGTTATATTTGATCCCGCGGTTTATTACGGGGATCGTGAAGCCGACATTGCCATGACAGAATTGTTTGGAGGATTTTCTCAGCGCTTTTATTCCGCGTATAATGAAGCTTATCCATTGGATAGCGGTTATCGCATTCGAAAAAACCTGTACAACCTTTATCATATTCTGAGTCATTTGAATTTGTTTGGCGGAGGTTATTTGGGTCAGGCGGAACGCATGGCCGAGCAATTATTGAGTGAAGTTTAAAACGGCTGTATATAGCTACAAAATTTTAAATTCCAATATAAAGTTTTTCAGAAAATAATTGAGTCCGTTACATTAACCAAGATTTCCAGCCAAATGCCCTTAACAATCATTCACGCGAATACCCTCGACAACGAGGCGCGCAAAACCCTGCTGAAGTTAATACCCGGCGATTTAAGTTATCATGATGCCCATTACAGGTTGCGGCATGATGCGCCGGTGACAAAAGACACCATGGCGGCGCTCAGGCAGCAGCTGCCTTTTGATGTAAACAATGTGCCGGAAACTTTTGCCGCGGATCAGGTGGCGTTGTTGATTACTGACATGGATTCCACCCTGATTAATATCGAATGCGTGGATGAAATCGCGG
>JAKEGK010000258.1 GCA_022627515.1 Gammaproteobacteria bacterium | reverse complement strand
GAGAATGCCGCCACCGCAGCCCACGTCGAGCACGGTTTGGCCCGCGAGTCCGCCACAACGCGCGTCGATGTAATCGAGGCGCAGCGGGTTGATGTCGTGCAGCGGTTTGAATTCGCTGTGCGGGTCCCACCAGCGGGTGGCCAACGCTTCAAACTTGGCGATTTCCTTGGGATCGACGTTGTGGCTTTTGTGCGTTTTGACAGAATAGGTTTCGGCTGCGTGTGTCATGTAGATCAATGTTTCCCGGTTTGCGTGAGATCGCTTTGAAAAATCTTTTCCCGCCAGGCGCGGGATTTGGCCAGCACCCCTTTTTCGTCAATCGTGGTTAACACATTGTCCTTCAATAACTGCCTGCCGGCCACCCACACGTGCCGCACCTGGTTACGGCTGGTGGAATACACCAGTTGGGATATCACGTGATACAGCGGCTGGGTTTCCAGCGCGCCCATATCAATGGCCACGATGTCGGCGGCCTTGCCCACTTCCAGCGAACCAATCCGTTCGTTCAGCCCCAGGGCTTTGGCGCCGTTGATGGTGGCCATGCGCAACGCCTGGTGCGCGGGAATCGCGCTGGCGTCACCGGCCACGCATTTTGCCAGCAGGGCGGCGCTGCGCATTTCACCCAACATGTCGAGGTCATTATTGCTGGCCGCGCCATCGGTGCCCAGCGCGACATTCACTCCGGCCTCGGTCAGGCGTTGCACCGGGCAATAACCGCTGGCGAGTTTTAAATTCGATTCGGGACAATGCACGACGTTGGCGTTGCTGGTGGCGAGCAGTTTGATTTCATTGTCGACCAATTGCGTCATGTGCACGGCCAGCAGGCGCGGCGAGACAATGCCCCGGTCATTCAGGCGTGAGAGGGGACGCAGACCGGTTTGATCAATAGCCTGCTTAACTTCAAAGGCGGTTTCGTGCACATGCATGTGGATGGGAATATCCAGTTCTTCCGCCAGGGTTTCGATGCGTTGCAACGGATCATCGGAAACGGTATACGGTGCGTGCGGTGCAAATGCGGTAGTGATGCGCGTATTACTGCGATAGTGATCGTGGACTTCCAGGCCTTTGCTGATGTACTCGTCGGCGTCATTGGCCCAGATGGTGGGAAAGTCGATCAGGATCAAACCTACGCTTGCGCGCATGCCGGCGCTGTCAATCACGCGCGCGGTGACATCCGGAAAAAAATACATATCGTTAAAACACGTGGTGCCGCTGCGCAGCATTTCCGCGGCGGCGTGCAGGGTGCCATCATGCACGAATTCATCGCTGACCCATCTGCCTTCCGCGGGCCAGATATGGTCCTGCAACCATTCCATCAGGTGTAAATCATCGGCCAGGCCACGGAACAGGGTCATCGCGGCGTGGGTGTGGGCGTTGATCAGGCCCGGAATCAGGGCATGGTTTTCCAGGGTGTGCACGGAATCGCTCTGGTATTTGCGGCGCGCGTCCGCCGAGGGCAGGATATCAATGATGCGGCCATCGTGCACGGCTATGGCGTGCCGCGTTAACACCGTGTTGGCGTTATCAACGGTGATGATCCACTCGGCATGGATTAAGGTGTCAATGGTTTGCATGGGAGAACCTTACCGGGAAGCGGCCTTGTTGTGCAAGCAAATGTTGCGCAAGTACATCCTGCGCGTGATTGTGTCCAATGGTAAGCGTGGCGCGGCCGGAACGATAATGTTACATTGGCTGGCGTTGCTTGCTTATTTTTAAGGTAATTACCCTTTTGGTTTCTGTTTGAAGCGATACGCAGTGCCCGGGCGTGCTTTGCAAGGCACACGGCTATTTAATGTAACAAAGTAGAATTAAAGTTTGAATCGATAGAGCCGCGTGCCATTGGGCCGTCGCAGTAGAAGGGTGGTGAGAAATGCGGGCCAGCAACGAAACCGCTGCGGTTTGTAGAAATGAACAATGATTTTGCCAAGAGTGTATTTATGAAATCTCACGATACCATTCGCGCGGTGCAGTGGCAGGACGGGAGTTTAAAACTGCTCGACCAGCGCTATCTGCCGGCGCAGGAAATCTATCTTGAACTCGATGATGTGCAAAGCGTCGCCAAAGCTATTTCCGACATGGTGGTGCGCGGCGCGCCGGCGATTGGCATTACCGCCGCTTATGGCGTGGTCATCGCGGCGCGCGGCCGGTTGCGGCAAGCGCCGGATCGATGGCGCAAAGCGATCGAAGCGGATTTGGAGCTGCTGGCCGCATCCCGGCCAACCGCGGTGAATCTGTTTTGGGCGTTGAAGCGCATGCGCGAAGCCATCGATTGTGCCGGTGACAGTCCGCTGGAGGATTTATTGCGCGCGGCGGAACGCATTCATGCCGATGATCTGGAAGCCAATCACCGCATGGGCGAGGCGGGCGCCGCGTTAATTCAAACAGGGAGTGGCGTGCTAACGCACTGCAATACCGGCTCGCTGGCCACCGGCGGATACGGCACCGCGCTTGGCGTGATCCGCAGCGCGTTTATCGCGGGAAAACTGGATCAGGTATACGCTGATGAAACCCGGCCCTGGCTGCAAGGCGCGCGGCTCACGGCCTGGGAGCTGATGCGGGACAATATTCCCGTAACCTTGCTGGCCGATGGCGCCGCGGCGTCTTTGATGCAACAGGGTAAAGTGCAATGGGTTATCGTGGGCGCCGACCGCATTACCGCCAATGGAGATGTGGCCAACAAAATCGGCACCTATTCACTGGCGGTGAACGCCCGTTATCATAGTAAAAAATACGGTGTGAAATTCATGGTGGTGGCGCCAACCTCAACCGTGGATATGGAACTGGCTTGCGGTATTGATATTCCTATCGAACACCGGGATCCCGCAGAAGTGTTAATGCTAAATGGCCAGCGTGTCAGCCCTGCAGGTGCGCAGGCGTGGAATCCTGCGTTTGATGTCACACCGGCGGAACTCGTCGATGTAATTGTGACGGAGCGTGGCATCGTGGAATCTCCAACCACGAATAGACTGGCAGCAATGATGAAAAACCCGTCGTAGATTCCTTTCAATTACTCTGAGGCTTCCATACAACCTCTCTCCCCGCTTTTTTACTAGATGCGGTAGGGACCACGAGTATGTTATGATCGGGCGGATAAACGCCGCAGGATAACAACTTAGAAAACAATTTAATCAAATATAAGATTGAATAACAATTAACCATATTATCCACATTTAATTCCACAGCACCCGGGATAAATATTCCAAGATGGTAGATTTCGCCAAAGAAGTTGTCCTTATCGATATTGAAGAGGAAATGAAACAGTCGTACCTCGATTACGCCATGAGCGTTATCGTGGGACGGGCCTTGCCGGATGTGCGCGACGGCATGAAACCGGTGCATCGCCGGGTGCTGTTCGCGATGAGCGAACTGGGCAATGACTGGAACAAGCCCTATAAAAAATCCGCGCGTATCGTCGGTGATGTGATTGGTAAATACCACCCGCATGGCGACACCGCGGTGTACGACACAATTGTGCGCATGGCGCAACCATTCTCCCTGCGTTACATGCTGGTGGATGGCCAGGGGAATTTCGGATCGGTGGATGGCGACGCGGCGGCGGCCATGCGTTACACCGAGGTGCGCATGTCGCGCATTGCCCACGAATTGCTGGCGGATATCGATAAAGAAACCGTCAACTTCATTCCCAACTACGACGAGTCGGAAAAAGAACCCGCGGTATTTCCTGCCCGGATTCCTTCACTGTTAATCAACGGTTCGTCCGGTATTGCGGTAGGCATGGCCACCAACATTCCACCGCACAATCTTTCTGAAGTCGTGGATGCCTGTGTCGCATTCGTTGACAATGAAAACATCGATGTGCATGGTTTGATGCGTTACATTCCCGGGCCGGATTTTCCCACCGCCGGCATCATTAACGGCACGCAAGGAATTCACCAGGCCTACCGCACCGGGCGCGGCCGCATCTACGTGCGCGCCAGAACGGAGATCGAGGAATACGGCAACGGCAAGCAACGCATTGTTGTTACCGAGCTGCCATATCAGGTCAACAAGGCGCGCCTCATCGAAAAAATCGCGGAGCTGGTCAAGGACAAGAAAATCGAGGGTATCTCCGAGTTGCGCGACGAGTCCGACAAGGACGGCATGCGCGTGGTCATTGAGTTGCGCCGGGGTGAAGTCGCCGAAGTGCTGCTGAACAATTTATACCAGTTGACGCAACTGCAGTCCGTGTTTGGCATCAACATGGTGGCGCTGGTTGATGGTCAGCCGCGTCTGCTTAACCTGCGGCAGATTATATCGGCGTTTATTGATCACCGCCGTGAAGTGGTGACCCGCCGCACCGTATTTGAATTGCGCAAGGCGCGCGAACGCGCGCATACCCTGGAAGGCCTGGCCGTTGCGCTTGCCAATATCGATCCCATCATCGCCCTGATCAAGGCGGCGGCCAATCCGGCGGAAGCCAAACAAGGCTTGATGGATAATGTGTGGGAACCCGGCATTGTGGTCAGCATGCTGGAGCGCGCGGGCGCCGAAGCATCCCGTCCCGATGGTTTGAGTCCGGAACTTGGTTTGGGTGAAAAGGGTTACCGTTTGAGTGACGCTCAGGCGCAGGCGATTCTCGATTTGCGCCTGCACCGCCTGACCGGCCTGGAACAGGAAAAAATCATTGAAGAGTACAAGGAGTTGCTGGAAACCATCCGTGGGTTACGGGAAATTCTTGCCGATCCCGCGCGCCTGATGCAGGTGATCCGGGCGGAACTCGTGGACGTCAAGGAACGTTTTGGCGACAAGCGCCGCACCGAAATCAATGAGACTCATGTTGATCTCAGCGTTGAAGACCTGATCAGCGAGGAAGACGTGGTCGTGACCCTGTCGCATGAAGGTTACGCCAAGGCGCAGCCGCTTTCCGACTATCGCGCCCAGCGCCGTGGCGGCCGCGGCAAGACCGCAACCACGATGAAAGATGAAGATTTCGTCGACAAGCTGTTTATCGCCAATACCCATGACACGATCTTATGTTTCTCCAGCTTTGGCAAAGTGTACTGGAAAAAAGTTTTTGAACTGCCGCAGGCCGGACGGACGGCGCGCGGCAAACCCATAGTCAACCTGTTGCCGCTGGATCCGGAAGAACGCATCAATGCGGTGCTGCCCATTCGTGAGTACGAGGAAGGTAAATACGTTTTCTTTGCCACGGCCAACGGCACCGTCAAAAAGACGCCACTGACGGAATTTTCACGGCCGCGCGTCAGCGGCATTCTCGCGATTGATTTGCGCGAAGGTGATCAACTGGTGGGAGTGGATATCACGGATGGCAAACGCGACATCATGTTGTTCAGCACCGCCGGAAAGGTAATACGCTTTAATGAATCCAACGTGCGGCCTATGGGGCGCAATGCCGGCGGCGTGCGCGGAATTAAACTGGGTGAAGGCCAGAAAGTCATCTCATTAATAATCTCGGATGATGCGAGCGCCGGTTGCGTGCTTACCGCAACCGCGAACGGTTACGGCAAACGCACCTTACTCGAAAATTATCCGGTGCATGGCCGCGGCGGTCAGGGTGTGGTGTCAATACAGGTTAACGAACGTAATGGTGAAGTGGTGGGCGCCGCGCTGGTTGGCGATGACGATGAGGTCATGTTGATTTCTGACGGCGGCATTCTGGTGCGCACCCGGGTCGCGGAAATTTCCGTGCTGGGGCGTAACACGCAAGGTGTGCGCCTGATCGGCTTGAGCAATGGCGAAAAACTGGTGGGAATTGCGTCCATCGCCGAAGTGCAGGATGACGAAGAAGAGTCAGCACAATAACACTATTCCGGCAATGCACGTGTGATTGTTGCATCAACTTTTTTTGCCGGCGCCAAGAGGTTGGTCTCCGGATTTAAAAATTCATATCAATATTCAATAGAGGGGTTGTCAGATGACGCGAGTCTATAACTTTGCTGCGGGTCCCGCGGTTATTCCTGAGGACGTATTGTTGCAAGCCAGGGAAGAAATGCTGGATTGGCGGGGGGCTGGCATGTCGGTAATGGAAATGAGCCATCGCGGCAAGGAATTCATGTCCATTGCCCAGCAGGCCGAAGCGGATTTGCGGGAGATTCTCGCCATACCGGATAATTACAAAGTGCTGTTTCTGCAGGGCGGCGCCTCGACACAGTTTGCCATGATTCCCATGAACCTGGCGGCCGGCGCCAAAACAGACTATATCAATACCGGCGCCTGGTCGAAAAAGGCGATCGCGGAAGCCAAACTCCTGACCAAGGTTAATGTCGCGGCAAGCACGGAAGACAGCAAGTTTACCCGCGCTCCGGAACAGGAAGAACTGAAACTGCATGCCGGCTCGGTGTATGTGCATTACACACCAAACGAAACCATCGGCGGCGTTGAATTTTCCTATGTGCCGGAAACGGGGAAAGTGCCGCTCATCGCTGACATGTCATCCACGATTTTATCCCGGCCCATTGATGTCAGCCGTTACGGTGTGATTTACGCGGGCGCGCAAAAGAATATCGGACCGGCAGGGTTGACGGTGGTGATAATACGCGAGGACCTGCTGGAAAGGGCGGGCGACAATCTGCCGGCGATGCTGAATTACAAAACGCATGTGGAAAATGAGTCCATGTATAACACGCCACCGACCTACGCCTGGTATATCGCCGGGCTGGTATTCCAGTGGCTCAAGCGCAAGGGTGGCCTGACGGCGATGGCGGAAATCAATATGCGCAAGGCCGGCAAGTTATACGCGGCGATTGATAATTCAGCTTTCTATCATAATTCCGTGGAGCGGGGTTCCCGGTCCTGGATGAACGTGCCATTCACGCTTGCCAATGCCGATCTGGATGCCGCGTTTCTTTCCGAAGCCAAGGCGGCGGGGCTGGTCGAATTAAAGGGGCACCGTTCTGTAGGCGGGATGCGCGCCAGTATTTATAACGCCATGCCGGAAGAAGGCATTGATGCGTTGATTGCTTTCATGGCGGACTTCGAAAAACACCGCGGTTAAACCGTCTTTCGTGCGCCGCGGCAATAAAAGACAAATCAAGGATTCAGCATGTATAAGATATTGACCCTCAATAACATCTCGGTAAAAGGCCTGGAGCGTTTGCCGCGCGATAAATACGAGATCGCATCGGAAATCCAGCATCCGGACGCCATACT
>JAKEGK010000257.1 GCA_022627515.1 Gammaproteobacteria bacterium | reverse complement strand
GCTGTTCATTGCCCACCCTGTAAATACCGGCATCCGGCAGCAGCTCCTCAATCGGATCGTAAACAAATAACATGATGACATCATTGTGGCGGGAAATCTGCGTCAGTACTGACTCGGCCTGTTTGTCGAAATCCCGGAAATCACTGATAAGAAAAATCAAACTACCCGGTTTTAAAACACGGCGTAACCGCACCAGGGCCTGATAACACGCGGATTTTTGTTCCGCAGCGGCCGCTGCTGAGGCACGGTCTTCAGCCATCGGCGCGGATGACATCCGGGATAACAGTTGCAACAGGTGAAGTACCGCGGATTTTCCGCCCCGGGGCCGCAATTCGTGATGCTGGTCCTCGGCGAATATCAAACCACCGATCCGGTCTCGCTGATGATGCGCGCTCCAGGCCAGTAACGCCGCGGTTTGAGATGCAAGCACCGATTTAAATACGCCGCGTGTCGCGAAAAACATTGGTGACCGGTAATCGACCCAGACGATAACAGCCCTTTCCCGTTCTTCACGAAACAGCTTGGTGTGCGCCTTTCCGGTGCGGGCGGTGACGCGCCAGTCCAGCGTCCTGACATCGTCGCCGGGTTGATACAAGCGCACTTCATCAAACTCCATACCGCGGCCGCGAAACGGGGAATAATATTGTCCCGTCCGCAATGCGCGCACCTTGGCTGCCTGCAGCGGCAGATTTTGCGCGGCATGATGCAATTGGATGAGTTGCGAAGTGGATACGTAAACCAGCCCGTCGGACCCGGCCGGCGATGAAGTATTCGCTAAACTGTAGTTCCGGAAGATCGCTAAACTCATGGCACCGCTATGCGGGATATTAAAGTTTCAATAAACCGATCGGGAGTAATGCCTTCAGCTTCGGCTTCATAACTAACCAGAATGCGATGGCGCAATACGTCATACGCCATGTTCTGAATATCCTGTGGATCAACATAGTCCCGTCCCGCCAGCCAGGCGTGCGCCCGTGCGCAACGGTCCAATGCAATCGTCGCGCGCGGGCTCGCTCCATATTGAATCCAGTTTGCCAGATCATCACCGTAAACTTTTGGTTTGCGTGTGCTTAGCACAATTTCCAGCAAATATTGTTCGAGGTTTTTCGCGAGATGCACATCCAGCACTTCCTTGCGCGCTTCGAACAGACCCGCCTGGGTAATAATTTCCTTATGCGCCCTGGCAACTTTTTCCGGTGCGCCTCTATTAATAGTAGTATTAGCCGCGGGTTCGTTGCCCCGGCTGACGATGTGAGCAAGTTTGTGATCGGCTTCCTGGGCCGCTTCGGCCCGCGCCAGCGCCAGAATGGATTTTTCCGAACGCGGATCCGGATAATCAATCCGCACATGCATCAGGAACCGGTCGAGTTGCGCTTCCGGCAACGGATAAGTGCCTTCCTGTTCGATGGGATTTTGCGTCGCCATTACCAGAAACAGACTGGGTAATGGATAGGTTTTCATCCCGACGGTTATCTGCCGTTCCGCCATGGCCTCCAGCAACGCGGATTGCACTTTGGCCGGCGCGCGGTTGATTTCATCCGCCAGAATCAGGTTGTGAAACAGAGGCCCTTTTTGGAATGCGAAGGTCCCCGTTTGCTGCCGGAACACTTCCGTTCCTGTCAGATCCGCGGGTAATAAATCCGGCGTAAACTGGATACGGTGAAAGTCGCCTTCGATGGCCTCACTCAATACCTTGATTGCCCGGGTCTTGGCCAGACCGGGTGCGCCTTCCACCAGCAGGTGGCCGTCACACAGCAGCGCGATAAGTAAACGGTCGACGAGCAACTGTTGACCGATAATATATTGATTAACGCGTTGATTTAATTTTTGTATCGATTCAGCTTGCCCCATGGATTGCCTCTGCCAAATTCCTTCTCGTTGCCTTCTTGATAGTAAAAAAACAGCCTGATTTTATTCACTATTCTGGGCGGCCACAATGCCACCGGAACCTGCACATCTATAGATATCCAAAATAGCTCAGGAGTTCACTTAAAATCCATGAGGATTTAAGCGTTTAGCCTATAGAACAGCAGGCTCTATTGCAATGTTATAAAAATAAAAAGAAAGGAACGAAATGGCTGGGTAACACTATATAGATAGATAGCGGCGCTCAGGCAATTAATGAAATTACATCTGGATTTTAATTCAGGAAAGTTTGGCGCCGCCACGGCAAGGTGGCGACATGGGAGCAGAACCATGACGATCACGCCACTCGGCTTCGGTATAAGTATGTAACGCGAGCGCATGAATGTGGTTTTTCAGCTCGTCTTCCAACAGCTTGTTAATTGCGCGGTGACGCGCTATCAGACTTTGTCCTTCAAACGCATTGGAAACCAATACCACTTTAAAATGTGATTCAGAACCTGGCGGCACATTGTGGTTATTGCTTTCATTTACAACTTCCAGATGCAACGCTTGGATATTGTTCGCCAGTTTTTCTTCGATTGTTGATTGCACGCTCATGTTGTACTCCGTCATTCTTTACGTTTGTAAAACCGCTTGAAATTATAATTAGTCCAAGATAGATTCCCAGAATATATACCATATCCATGTCTGCCTGTAACGGTAGCGTCTGAAACTAGACTTCGATAGCAGAATTAGATAGTACACCCGGCGGTTAGGTAATACACTTAGACTCTCATGAATAAAAAAATTCGCGCGTTTTACGCAATAGAGTTAAACAGCGAAGTACGTAACGCCGCGCTGCATGTTATCGAACAATTGAAAATCTGCGAATGGAGTGAGCATGTCCGCTGGACACCCACTGAAAATCTTCACTTAACCATACGCTTTTTAGGTGATGTAACCGAGGACCAGTTAACGCAATTAAACGCGGCAATTCGACCCCGGCTGGCAAATATCGCTCCATTTTCCATTATGTTCAAGGAACCGCGTTTATTTCCACACTTTAAAAAACCGCGCGTGGTCGCCGCGATTATCCCGCACAACGACGCGTTGAATGCGCTTGCAGAGATCCTGGAATCCTGCGCCGTCGCAGCCGGTCTGGAACCGGAAGCCAGGCAATTCAAAGGACACCTGACATTGGGCCGCTGCAATAAATCTTTCCCCAAGCGGACCAAGCTGGATTCCATTCCTTTCTCATCCAAACTTCCGGTGACCCGTGTGTCGTTATTTCAAAGTCATCTATCAAGCGAAGGTCCAACTTATAACCGGCTTGCCGAACTGCCGTTGGGCATTGACAACTAGGCGGACGCTGAACGTCTCAATGTTTTTTTTGCGGCAATTCCGTCACTCGCGCTCCGTGAGTAAAACCGGAGCCCGGTATCTACAAGGTATCACCGTTAAATAACACTTTTGATGCGGCATTAAGTGCATCACGTCTCGCGCACGGCAAATAATACGGTCGAAATTTCTTTACAATATATTTCTTTACAATATAAAGGTAAGCGTTCAAAGAGATGACTCAATGGAAACTCACTGCGCTGAAGACGTATTCAGCATGTTGTATTGCATTTTGCGATCGTGAACAACTTTGCAATCCGAAGCAGACCTCAGGCATAAAAAAACGGGCATCCATCGCTGGATGCCCGTTCACATTGCTTCCCAACCATGGCAGATCAAGAAGCACCCAAAACCTGTATAAGTTAAACTATATTAGTAAAACTGTGTTACTAAACTTGCGTTAGTTCATCCAGCCTTACAAATTTTTTTCGCGCTTTCCGAGTTACTGTTGCTTCACTGACATTAAGTACGCTTTCTTTATTTAACTGCACTTCCTTTATCTGTAACTTCCTTTATCTGTAATAGTGCAATCAAAGTACTTTCTTAAAGTGAAAAAACTATTACGATGTGTTGCAATCCTGCGTCTTTCGTTACACATCGTTCAATCGAGTAAGTTCGGTGCGTGAGTTACTGCAAATCTCGAAAGCGAATTGTTCAATCTTTGTTCTACCGCTTCAGTGACGTGCTACACATAGCTTAATGCGACTTTCAACATCTGACAACTGGCTTTAATTATAAGGTTAAATGCATTGTGGCGTATTATATTGTTAATATTCAATTAGTTACAGGTGGTGATTTCAGGACAAATTTCTCCCTTTTTTAAAAAATATTTTTTATCGGACGTTTTTTATACACGTTTTACCCGAATCGCCTTAACGAATGCACGCTCGGCCGGCACTTTTACAGCCACTATAACTGCCTGTTACTCAATACAATTTGAAAAATCAGCGCCAAAAAAGCAATCTTCAAAGCAAACATTCGTTTGAATATTCAACCACAGCAAAATCCGGGGAAGAATAAACGACGCACCGCCCGTCTTTTTTTCGATGGTTCAAACCACAAACACTTTCGGCGAATAAGATGGTTTCAAGGCAACGGATATAATAAGCAACCTGATTTTGCTTGCCCGTCTTTATGCTTCCGCCATGGCCTCAACCACGGCGCACCACGCCTCGGCGATGTTATCCCTGTTATAGCCGCCGCCTCCCATCGCCACTAAACGGCCATCACAGATTTTGTCTGCTAATTGACTCAGCCGCTGCGCGGTGAAGCCATGCACCGCGGATGAATATCCAAGTTGCGTGAGCGGATCACCTTGCATACTGTCGGCGCCGCATTGCAACAAAATAAATTCCGGCGCCGCCTTTTCAATAAAGTCTTCCACCTGATCCCATAATTTCCTGAACAAGCTGTCGCCGGCGTTGGGGGGCATGGGGATATTCAGCTTGGTGTTTTTGGCAATTCCTTTTCCTGTTTCTTCAATGGCGCCGGTGCCGGGATAAAGAAACCGGCCGTCTTCGTGGAAATCCGCATAGGCAAGATCAGGATCGGACTCGAACTCATAAAACACGCCATCGCTGTGATGAGCATCAATGTCCACATACGCCACTTTCCGGATGCCATGCACCTTGCGCAACGCCTCGATGGCCACACCACAATCGTTAAACACACAAAAACCCGAGGCAGTATGCCGCCGCGCATGATGCAAGCCGGCAATGGGAACAAACGCGCGCTTTGCGCCGCCAGTCATCACCAGATCCACCGCCGCCAGCGTCGTACCAACAACCGTTGCCGCTGCTTCATAGATTCCGATGAACGCCGGCGTATCACCATAATCAAGGTAACCCACGCCGGTTCTGGAGCGGACTTTCACTTCATTGAGGTAATCAGGAGTATGAAACAGCAGAATTTGTTCTTCGCTCGCCATGACGGGAGGCCGGATAGAGACTTTCTTGTCCAGGCCGCGGCGCTTGAATTCCTTGACGAACGCATCATGGCGGTCCGGACCAAACGGGTGCCCGTGGCCGAAACCATAGCGGGCGAGTTCGTCACCGATAAAAACAGTTACCTTAGCCATCGTTGTTCGGCACGCGTGTTATGGTTGAAGAATTGCGCCTGACTTTGCCAAGGACCGGATATATTTAGTCAATCCATATCAAATTCATTGGCGTAAAATTCTTTCAACACCCGGAATAAATAATGCGCGTCTTTCACGCCCGCCGTCTCCCTTACCGAGTGCATGGCGAATTGCGGCACGCCGACATCAATAGTCTGCACACCCAACTCAGTCGCGGTAATCGGACCAATGGTGCTGCCGCACGCCATGTCGTTGCGCATGGAAAAAGACTGCACGGGCACATCGGCTTTTTTACATAAATGGCGGAACACCGCACTGGTTCTGCTATTGGTGGCGTAACGCTGGTTGGCATTGACCTTGATGACCGGTCCCTTGTTGAGCACAGGGCCATGGGTTTCATCGTGCTTGTCAACATAGTTGGGGTGCACACCGTGCGCATTATCCGCTGAGACCAGAATGGATTGATGAATCATGCGCGAAAATTTTTGTGGATCACTGACGAGACGTTCCAGCACCGATCTTAAAAACGTGCCTTGCGCACCCGCTGCCGACATACTCCCCACTTCCTCATGATCATTGCAAATCAGCAGCGAGGTAAACTTGTTACCGGCCTGGATCAGGCTCACCAATCCCACAAAACAACTGAGCAGGTTATCCAGCCGGGCGCTGCAGATAAATTCTTCGTCCAGTCCCACGATGGCCGGCGGCTGGGTGTCATAAAAATACAGATCGTAATCCAGCACTTCATCCACGGTGCTCTCGGGGTTTTCACTCAACATCTGCATTTTCAATAATTCCCGGAAATCCCTCGGTTCCTCTTCCTTGGCTTGCAGAATAATCGGCAGCAGTTCTTTCTGCGGATTGATAGTTCGCGCTTCGTGGACAGTGCGGTTAAGATGAATAGCCAGGCTGGGAATCACGGCGATAGGATCCTTGAAATCAATCAACGCCGTTTCCAGTTGATGATATTTGGTCGCATAATTTACGCGGCCCGCCAGTGATAGATCCCGGTCAAACCAGGGACTGAACAACGCGCCGCCGTACACTTCCACACCCAACTGCAAGTAACCCTTCTGGACAATTTCGGGAGTGGGTTTGACTTTAAGGCAAGGGCTGTCGGTATGGGCGCCCACCATGCGAACGCCGCTGTTGACCACATCAGTGGCGCCGGTGCGAAACGCAATAATCGACGAGCCGTTGCGCGTGACATAATAATTCTGGCCCGGCAATAAACTCCAGCTATCCGATTCTTTCAGCTCGGCAAAGCCGTTTTCGCTCAGCATGTTTTTCATGTTCTGCACGGCGTGAAAGGGCGTGGGAGAATCCTCGATAAAATCCAGAAGATCAGTGATGAATTGTGCGTGGCCCATAGCTAATGTGTTCCATAGTAATGTTTAACGATAAATGAATTTCGCGCGTCAATTTAAAGGGGGATTGAGGGAGATTTCACAAAATGCCTGCGCGTTTCGAACACGCTGCCTTTCAACCTTTTGCCTTTGACTGTTATAAGCCGCTTCAGCATAACATCAAACAGTATGGGATTATAGCGCCGCACTTCCGATAATATGTCAGCTGTGTTTGCCGGCAACATATCCCAGTCAACAAAGTTAAGCGGTGAAAACACCGGCATGACACCCGGCAAGGGATAATCCGAACCATAGAGTAACCGGTCATGCCATTCATCGGTTTCTATAATCTTTTCCACTTTCCACCGGTCACGGTTCACCTGGGTAATCGCGGCAATTTCTCCCAGCGCCAGGTTTTCGTACCGCGGCTCCGCCATCAAGCGCGCGAACAAATCAAGATTCGGCACTTTGGCGCCATGTTTCCCTTTATCGATATCAACACTTTCTCCCAGCGTGGCGCAATGCGCGAAAATAACGCGCACACCATGATCCAGGGCGCGTCGGAACAATAAGGGATTGTTATACGTTTGCCCGGTTGGCGTGTCCACCGCGTGTTCATCGCCGACATGCGTTAATAACGGCAGATTGTGCTTTGCCAGCGCTTCATAAAACGCGTCACACCTTGCATCACCGGGATTGATTCCCATCACACTGGGCAGCCATTTAATGGCGCGCGCCCGATGATTAACCGCTTCTTCCAGCGCGGCTATGGCATCCTCCCGGTAAGGATGAATGGAAGCAATCCATTCAAATTGTCCGGGAAACTCCGCCGCCATCCGCTGCGCATACGCATTGGGGGTGTGAAATGGACTGTGCTCCCGGTTAATAACGCCATCGGCATCGAAATAAAAGTCAAACGCCAGCAACATAAAGCGGAATCCCCGCGGCAAATCCTCGTGCAGATCGCGCAAACGCTGCACTACCCCTTCGTCGATGGTTTCTTTATTGCTGGACCGCGCGCAGGACGCATTGAGATAAAACTTGAATTGAGCCAATTGAATGGGATGCAAGAATGATTGCATTTTGGGATTCACCCAGATTCCCGAGGTCGAATCCCCCACCCCGATAAGATGGCAATGGCAATCCCACACCTGACTGGTATCGATGTCTTCCCAAACGGCTTTCACCAGGTCATGGTTTGCCAGTGATGCAGGCAGGCGTTTATCGGGGCAATCATTGAAAAAACCCTCGTGCGGCATGTACTGACAGCCCGCCACACCCAATGGCAAGGAAAGCATGGATTTAAGAAAATTGCGCCGGTTCATGAGATTGGCCAGCCACACAAATTCATGATCGAAATTCCTGATTTGTTATCAAAGCATTCTGAAGTATATATCTTATATTTCAATTAGTTAACTTGTATTTATGCGTTTTGGCAGAGGCTGCTCCGGTTTTACGCCAGGACAGTAATCCGTTTGCACGTAGCGCCGTGACACGGTTCAAAATATAAAGAAAACATTCTCAACGCCGATAACCTGAATGAAATATAAACAGTTTTTCGGACCAACGCAGGGTATTTGCTATGAAAAGTCATACCAAATCAATGATATTAACCTTAGCCGCTTTTTCGCTGGCGATCGCCGCCGGGCAAAGCGCTGCCAATAATACCGAATTTCGTTACCAGGTTATCGACGCTACAACCGTAAAAGTCGGTTTCTGGAACAACGCGTACTACAGCAAAGAACGGGCACAGGAAATCGTCTTTGATAAAATTGCGCAACTGGCGTTACAACAGAGCGCGACCCATTTCGAACTGGTGCAACCGCAAGTGGCAACGGATTATGTTGCCACCAGCAGTAATCAGGACCAAAGCGCGGCGAAGGGCGAAGTGGTAAAAACCATGATTAGCGCGCCATCCCGGCAAAACCGCAATTGGGACCAGGCCGGCACTATTATTTTCCCGCGTTACTTCTTTACCACGCAGGTAAAGTTACACAAATCCGCGCTGCCCCAATCACCGAACAAGGTTTATAACGCGAAGTCCGTGGTGGCTCAGCAGCAACGCCTCGTGGAACCGTTCAAATCCGTAACACGCGCGCAAGCAGAGATGCAAGCCGCAACAGCGGGCGGTTCCCGGAGCGGCGCCGGCGCCGAATCAACCGAAGGCATGAATGTGACCGCAGAGGTCGCGGAGTGGACCAACAAAAGCTATCAGCACTTGCAAAAAAATGAATGGGTTGAAGCTATCCGCACCGCCAGCGCCGCTATCAATCTGAACCCCAGCTTTGACATTCCCTATGTCAACCGCGCCACCGCCTATATTCAACACGGTTACAAGGACAAGGCGCAAAGCGATATCGATACCGCGTTAGCCCTGAATCCGGATAACGCCCTGGCCATCAATATGCACGGTTACTTGCTGCAAGATAAGGGTTCCACGCAGGATGCCATGCGTTTCTATGAAAAAGCCTGCGGCAAAAAACTGGAAATTGGTTGTTCCAATTTCAAGGAAGTGGCCGGATTCCGCCCGGACAACCAGATGGAGGAAACCAATTACTATCTGGACAAATCCGCGGTAGCGATGGAAAAAAACCGCTGGAGTGAAGTTATTGAATGGTCCACCAAGGCGATCGAAGCCGACCCGGAAAACTACAAAGCGTACTCCAACCGCGCCGGCGCCCTGGCCGAAGAAAAGCGCCCCCAGGAAGCGCTGCTGGATGCCGACATGGCTATCGCGTTGAATCCCAACTTCGGGCCTGCCTATCATAACCGCGGGCACGCTTACAAGATCATGGGCAACGCGCGCGATGCGGCGCTGGAGTTTGAAATCGGCTGCAGCCTGGGAATCAAGGAAAGTTGTGCCGAGTATAATAGTCTGAACTCCGTCGCGAAGAAATAATCTCCCCTGCGTAAAACCTGAAAGGCGTGGATACCATAATCCACGCCTTTTTTATTGCCCCCAGAAACTTTGTTTTTGCATCCGGATTTAAAGCCGGCCCATAGCGGCGCACCATGACATCTCTCCGGACAAAAGTAACCGCCGGCGTAACGCCTTTGAATGAGGCGCACGATCATGTAGCGCGCGACGTGTATTATAAAATTGCGAATGACAAGTGAAATTGCGATGGCATAAAACGCATGCCATCGCAAAACATTGAAGTGAATTTAATGAAGGCGCGAAGGCTGATCAGGCGGTCAAACCGGATTAATCACACCCCGGGTAACCAGCAGTCCCATGACCTGTTCCGCGCAATCTTCCAGGCTTAATTCGGCGGTGTTCACCACCAACTCCGGATTCATGGGTTCCTCATAAGGCGAGGAAATTCCGGTGAAGTCCTTGATCTGACCTTGCCGGGCTTTCTTATATAATCCCTTCACATCCCTTTGTTCACAAATTTCCAAAGGACACTTGCAATAAATCTCCAGGAACTCGCCGTGCGGAAAAATCTGCCGCGCCTTTTCGCGCTCTTCACGGAATGGCGAGATAAAAGCCGTGAGCGTAATCACCCCTGCTTCCATCATTAATTTGGCCACTTCGGCGATACGCCGGATATTTTCGGTGCGGTCTTGGATGGAAAATCCCAGATCGCCACATAATCCATGGCGCACATTATCGCCATCCAGCACAAAGGTCCGGCATCCCCTTTTATGCAGGGATTCCTCCACGCAATGCGCCAGCGTGGATTTGCCCGCGCCGGATAGACCTGTAAACCACATAATCACGCTTTTATGATTGTTCTGATCCTGACGCCGCTCGCGGGTAACAGTCGCGTGATGCCATACTACGTCCGAACTTTTCTGATCTTTACTCATTGTTAACTACTCTTTCCAGTTTTTTACGAACCATTCATAGGCATTGTGTAAACCATCGTACAAATTATACTGATGATACCATCCCAGGTCATGAAGTTTATTAACGTCCAGCAGTTTTCTCGGGGTACCATCAGGTTTGCTTGAATCAAACACCAGATCGCCATCAAAACCAACGACTTGTTTAATGATCACCGCGAGTTCCCGGATTGTTAAATCTTCTCCGGCTCCTATATTGATCAAGGCGCCGGGAACACCTTTTTTCACGGCTTTTTCCCCGCCTTTTTCAATTCCTTTTTTCATAGCTCTTTCCATCGCTCTTTCCATTAAGAACACACACGCGCTCGCCATGTCGTCCACGTGGAGAAACTCGCGCATTGGTTTGCCGCTGCCCCAGATTACCACCGCGGAATCGCCATTCACTTTGGCCTCATGCGTTTTACGGATTAAGGCGGGAATAACATGACTGGTTTCCAGATCAAAATTATCCTGCGGACCATACAGGTTAGTCGGCATTACCGAGAGATAATTTGTGCCGTACTGGCGGTTAAAGGACTCGCAGAGTTTGATACCGGCGATCTTTGCGATCGCGTAGGGTTCGTTGGTAGGTTCCAACGGACCTGTTAACAAATATTCTTCTTTGATCGGCTGCGGGCAATCGCGCGGGTAAATACAACTCGAGCCCAGAAACATCAAATCCTGGACGCCGGCGGCGAAGGCGGCATGTATGACGTTAGTTTCAATTACCAGGTTTTCATAAATAAAATCGGCGCGGTAGGTATTGTTCGCGTGGATACCGCCGACTTTGGCCGCCGCCAGGAACACATAATCCGGTTTTGCGTTATTAAAAAACTGATGGACATCAGCCTGGTTCAGCAAATCCAGTTCCTGCCGGGAACGGGTCACGATATTGTGATAACCCATTTCACTCAGCCGCCGCATGATGGCCGAACCCACCATGCCGTTATGGCCCGCGACGTAGATTTTTTTGTCTTTTGACATTACAACCTGGTTCCTGATTTTGACGGGAAAGACTCATCTAAAATCCTCCCCCACCCTCCTTTAAAAAAGAGGGAGTGAAATTCCCATTCATTTCGATGCGGTTCGTGCCTCACCGCATCCTACCCAATAATTAAAGTCTAAAGAAAAATCCCCTCTCTCTTGAGGGAGAGGGTCAGGGTGAGGGTGTCAACAAAACTTCAGCCCCCTTCCCGCCCCTTTGGTGTTATTCGTGGTACTTAAACGTCTTGAATCCTTCGGTCTTGCACAGCTCATCGCGCTTGGCGAGTTCCAGATCTTCCTTCACCATTTCCGCAACCATTTGCTCAAATCCGATCTTCGGTTCCCAACCCAGTTTTTCCCTGGCTTTGGTGGGATCACCCAGCAAGGTTTCCACTTCCGTGGGACGGAAATAACGCGGATCCACTTTTACAATGACATCGCCGGTTTTGATATTCGTGTTGCTGAGTATCGTGCTGTCAATCGCATCAACGATACCCTGCTCATCCACATCTTCACCTTGCCAGCGCAATTCAATGCCCAACTCACCGGCCGCCATGTTCACAAAGTCGCGCACTGAATATTGCGTGCCTGTGGCAATCACATAATCTTCCGGCTCGTCCTGTTGCAGCATCAGCCATTGCATTTCGACGTAGTCCCTGGCGTGTCCCCAGTCGCGTTTCGCATCGAGGTTACCAAGGTACAGGCACTTATCCAGACCCAGGGCGATCCGCGACAGGCCGCGCGTGATCTTGCGGGTGACAAATGTCTCGCCGCGCAGCGGCGACTCATGATTGAACAGGATGCCATTGCAGGCATACATGTTATAGGCTTCACGATAGTTCACTGTAATCCAGTAGGCATACAATTTTGCCGCCGCGTAGGGGCTGCGCGGATAAAAGGGCGTGGTTTCTTTTTGCGGGATTTCCTGCACCTTGCCGTATAACTCGGAGGTCGATGCCTGATAAAAACGGGTCGTGTCCGCCAGACCCAGAATCCGGATGGCTTCCAGCAAGCGCAAAGTGCCCAGCGCATCAGAGTTGGCGGTATATTCCGGTTCTTCAAACGACACCGCCACATGGCTTTGGGCGGCAAGATTATAAACCTCATCAGGCTGCACTTTTTGCATGACATGCACCAGGGAACTGGAATCGGTCATGTCACCGTAATGCAGGATAAAATTGCGCTGCTCGACGTGGGGATCCTGATACAAATGATCAATCCGGTCGGTATTGAATAACGACGTGCGGCGCTTGATGCCATGCACTTCATAGCCTTTTTCCAGCAGGAACTCCGCCAGGTAAGCGCCGTCCTGGCCGGTAATGCCGGTAATTAATGCTTTTTTCACTGAAATATCAACCTTTTATAATAATAGGCGTCCGCTTTGACCGCGGTATTTTACCCGATTTCATGCACAGATTTCATGCTAAATAATGCCCGCGATGGCAATACCGATGGCGGGCGGATTCAGGACGGCCATCATCCACGCATAAAATTACAGCGTCATTACTCCGGGGATACAGAATTAGACAGGGTTTCAGATGGGGGCGCGCCGGTTGCATTGACCACCAGTTTTAACGGCACCCGTGCGCTCTCGGCGTTTGCGTCAGATTTCGCGTTGGGTCCCTCGTGCATACGCAGGGATTGTTGCTGCGAAACTTTTTGTTGCAGGTGTTTTTGCAGCAAGTAATAGTTCCGCAAATCTTCCACATGTCCATCCCTGAAAAACACGGGATTCGCTGCTTCTTTACCATGCTGAGCGGTTTCTTTTTCCAGCTGCATGGTGCGCCGCAAAAAGCGCATGAATTTCCAGGCCCGCAGCATGCCCCAGAAATACAAGCCGAACACACCAAGGAACAAATAGAACATCACGATTTCCGGCGCGCCGCCAAATTGTCCCGCCAGTCCAATCAGCATAAAAACCAATGCCAATGCGGTGATAGTCAGGTGGGTGCGGAACACGGAAAAACCGGCCAGCTGAAAAGCGTGATGAAAATGCTCCCGATCCGCCGCGAAGGGCGAACGGCCTTTCATAACCCGGCGGATCATGATGCCCACTGTATCGAACAAGGGCATGGCCAAAAACCACAATGCAGTGACAGGCGCGATAATCCGGTTTTCACCCTGCGACAATGACACCACAAACCAAGCCAGGGTAAATCCCAGAAACATACTGCCCGCATCACCCAGAAAAACCAGCGCACGCGCGCGTTTCGGAAAACGGATATTAAAAAACAAAAAGGCGGCGACCGCGCTCATCAGAAGGGTGATCATGGTGAACGGCGTAATGGCGCCGGCGGCGTAAGTGGCCACCGCCAGCCCGGTCAGCGCAACCAGCGTCAGGCTGCCGCACAGGCCGTCAATGCCATCACTCATGTTGACCGCGTTGATCACGCCTACCGTGGAAAAAATAGTAAAAGGAACCGTCATGCTGCCTAACGTGAACAATGCGCCATCGAAGGACAGCGCGCCAAGGTCGCGTAAAGCCACACCGCCCCAGATGCACATCACAATTCCGGCGGTAATCTGGGCCAGGAAACGCGGGCCGGATGGCAGGGTTTTGATGTCATCTAAAACACCGATCAGCACCAATATGACGCAGCCGGCCAGCAAAGCGGAATAGTGAGAAACATTCAAACTGGATGTAAACAGCGCGATCAGAAAGGCCGAGAAGATCGCCAGTCCACCGATCAGAGGCACCTCGCCGCAATGACGCTTGCGGTCACACGGACGGTCAATCAGACCCAGCCGCGCCGCGTGATCCTTGCAAACAAAGATCAGCATGGCAGAAACCGAAAATGCCGATATATACAATGGCAGGTTTTCCACGAATCCCCTTTATGTGTCCAGCGGACAAATTATGTTTTCAACTTTTTTTCGCCAGTAAAATAGCGTATTTACGTCTATGCGATCTACTTGCCGGCAAGACTTTATAGCGTCGCTTTTATCCCTTTTCTGCAATAAAAGTGATTCTTTTTTGATCGTGACGTAATTTGTGCGACGAACCCTAACTCATTCAAATCCATGCAAATTATTAACCACCCTGGAGCCTTAGTACAAAAGCGCCGGGGTTTTTTGCGAATTAACCGTATGTTATTGAAAATAGAAGGCAAACACAAATTTGAAATAGCCACGCGATACCCCAACCTGCGGTTAATTTTCAGTCGATGCGGTTCGTGCCTTGTAGCATCCTGCACGCTTAACCCTCACCCTAACCCTCGGCGTTGGCATCCTGCGTTGCTCTACCTCGTGCATCCATGCACTCGTCTCCCTAACAGAGGGTGTCGTAAAACTACTTTTTACTTATCTATTCATTGCTAAAGCAATGGTAAGGCGATGTATCGTTCTCTCATCCCCGAAAAATGCAGCCCGTCAT
>JAKEGK010000256.1 GCA_022627515.1 Gammaproteobacteria bacterium | reverse complement strand
GTAACCAGTTGCGGCTACGGTGATCTGGATGCCGGCGCCGGTGACAACACAACCTATACGGACACATTCAGCGGCACGAGCAGCGCGTCGCCGATTGTAAGCGGCGCCGCCCTTGTTCTGCAGGGCATGTATTTGGCCAACTCCGGCACCCGGCTGTCGCCAACGCAAATGCGCGGCATACTGTCTGACCCGGCGACGGGCACGCTGCAGGGCGGTGGTGTCGCGGGCAATATCGGGGTGATGCCAAATCTTCAGGCGATTATCAGCACGACGCTGCAAATCGTGCCGGACATCTATCTGCGGGACAATATCGGCGACACGGGCGTGGTTCCGGTAACAGGAGGTATCAGTGGCAGCCCGGATATTATTCTGCGTCCCGCCGCCGTGGCCGATCCCCAGGGTTCGTTTGGCCAGGGCAGCGGCACTGAAAACAGCAGCACGCTGGGTTACGAAGCCGAAGCCGGGCAGGACAATTATATCTATGTGCGCATGAAAAACCGCGGCGGCGCGGACGCCAACAATGTCACCGCGACCGTTTACTGGAGCGAGGTTTCAACGCTGGTTACGCCGGACATGTGGCATCTTGTCGGAACAACACCGGCGCTGAATGTGCCGCAAGGCGACACCCTGGTGGTGGCGGACGCCATTACGTGGCAGTCAGCGGATATTCCGGCCACGGGGCACTATTGCTTCGTGGGCATTCTCGATCATACCGGAGATCCGGCGCCGGCTATTCCACCCGCCACCGACTGGGCCGGATTTACGGATTTCATCCGTAACCAGAATAACGTGACGTGGCGGAATTTTAACGTGGTGGACGTTGATCCCAACGTAGCCGAAGCCATTGCCATGCCGTTTCTGATCGCCGGCGCGCCGGACCGCGCGCGTGTGTTTGGACTTGAAATCATGCAGCATATTCCCCGCGATATCAAAGTGTGGCTGGAGTTGCCGCTGATGATGGCCAAACCGTTCATGAACGGCAAAAACCTGGAACACAAAATCGACCGCAAAAAAGGCATTATCAAGCTGCGTATGCCAACCTTGCCAAGCGTGAAGGTTCCAAAAATCAAACTGGGCAAGAGTGCGCGCATTAAAGCGCGTTTCGTGGTGGAAGGCAGTAAAAAGCAGCAGGTCCAGCCGGGCAACCATCTGGCGATCCGCCAGTTGTATGATGGCATGGAAGTCGGGCGCGTCACCTGGCAATTTCACAATCGCAAAACTCAAAAATGCGAAGTGTGAGAGCGTAAAAAGTGTGGCGCCGGGCAATAATTCAGTAATTGCCCGCCGCGTGGATCAACCCTCGAAAAACGCCGGGGCCGCGCTTTGGCCCCGGGCTTTCCGCGTCAATCCTTTATTCCGCTGGAGAATTTTGAATCGCCGTGCGCTGTGTTTTAGGTGCGCCGCTGTTAGCCGCAAATTTTAATTCTGGAACCTATCGAAAAATTACAATTCAGCAAAGAAAGCCGCGGTAACTTGGCAATTTTGAGACAGGTTGTGTTGTTTTTTTCAGCGGTCCTGTTTTTCAAAAAATAAAAAACAGGTTATGATGGGTTCAACAAAACAGCAAAAACAAAAAACAAAAAACAAAAAACAACAACAATACCGGGAGCCATGAATCCTCAAATTCTGTTATGCAGTGATCTTGACCGCGCGCTTCTTCCCGACGGTGCGCAACCGGAGTCACCTCTGGCGCGTCCCATACTTAGGTCCATTGCGTCGCATCCGCAATTGCAATTGGTCTATGTAAGCGGAAGGAATGAGCAATTTTTGCGTCAGAACATAAGAGACTATGAACTGCCACAGCCTCGCTATGCGATTGCTAATGCGGGAACCACGATTTATCGGATTGAAGACAATCAATGGTCAGCGTGGCCCGAATATACCGCGCTGATTGCGGCTGACTGGAACGGCGCCAGGCATCGGGATTTGTATGCGATGTTTGCGGATCTGGATGTGTTGCGCTTGCAGGAAGCCGAAAAACAAAACCGGTTTAAACTGAGTTATTACACACCGGCGCCATTCGATAAAGACGTTGTGCTGACGGAAATGCAACAACGCCTCGAGCGTCAACACATCGAAGCGGATCTAAACTGGCGTGTGGATGAAGAAACGGGTGTGGGCCTGCTGGATGTCCTGCCGGCATCGGCAACGAAACTCCATGCCGTGGAGTTTCTTATGGAACACCTGCAATTTAATGCTGCAAATACCGTGTTCGCTGGCGGCAGTGGCAATGATTTGCCTGTGTTGACCAGCGGCCGGTTACAGGCTGTCCTGATCAGGAACGCCCACCCTGATGTTGTTACCGATGCGAAAACCGAACTTGAGCGAAAGCAGGCAAGCGCCAGGCTATACGCCGCTCAAGGGGGATTTCTGGGGATGAACGGTAATTATAGTGCGGGCGTATTGGAAGGTCTGGCTCACTTTAATCCGTTTACCGTCGATTGGATGAAATGACATGGCGCATTCCACCATAACGGCCGCGATGCCGGAAACGGCGGCGCTGCGGCCGTAATTCTATTCAAGCTTCATACAACACATTTCTCATACGCTCTACGAATTTCCTTGTCCTGAATCCTTAATCGGGTAAATGTTTAGTTGTCCGGTTGCAAGACCCGATGTGCGAAATTTCCGCACGGCGGGCAGGTGTAAATAAAATCCTGTTTATTTGCGGATTAAATGACATAGATTCATTACTTGATGGATAAATTGTTTATATTTTATTTCTGCTGTCCCACATATATTGCTCTCAGCAAATAAAACTTGGTTATTAGCGGGTTTTAACGAGCGATGAAGCTGGTGAGACATGGCTTTACAAAACACGCTGTGAACACATCCGTTCTTGTTTCGAAAAGAATGCTCGACGGCGGCATCCCTGCCGCCGGCGGTTTTGAAAAGCCATGTCTCGCCAGCTTTTCCAGGTCAAAGATATGTTGACATTAGATAGTCGCTGATATTATGCAAATTAATTTGTGGGACAGCTCAGATATTTCGTATATAAATTTTGCCGATCAACTAACAACTTTAAGTTTATGATAAAAATCGTATCCCGCGTGCTGATTTTAAGTGCGGCCATAATTTGGTCACTTTCGGTCCTTTCTGCTGTAAAGACATCCGAAACGCCGCCATCTGCCGGGAATAAAGCGGTGTTTATCACAATTGCAGGCGCTATCGGTCCTGCAACTAAGGATTACTTTATCCGTTCACTGCAAAAAGCCACTAATAGCCGCGCAGCTTTGTTTATCGTTCAGCTTGATACGCCCGGCGGGCTGGATTCTTCCATGCGGGATATCAATCAGGCTATCCTGTCATCGTCGATTCCCGTGGTCATGTATGTGTCACCCAGCGGTGCGCGGGCTGCCAGTGCCGGCACCTATATGCTTTATGCCAGCCATGTTGCCGCCATGGCGCCGGCGACGAATCTTGGCGCGGCGACGCCGGTACAAATTGGCGGAGAAGGATTTCCCGGCGGTGATCCCGAATCGAAAGAGCCTTCAGCCGGTAAACAGCCTTCAACAAATAAAGAACCGTCAAAAGACGCAAAACCCGCTCCGTCAAAACCGTCCGCGCCGGACAACAAATCCGCCATGGAGCGTAAAACCATTAACGATGCCGTTGCTTATATCCGCGGCCTGGCGGAGCTGCGCGGACGTAATGTTGAATGGGCGGAAAAAGCGGTACGTGAAGCCGCCAGCTTATCCGCCAGCGACGCACTGCAACAAAACGTGATTGACCTGGTCGCAACCGGCCTGCCGGATTTGCTGAAACAACTGCACGGAAGAACGGTAACCATCGCAGGCCAGGAACGCATACTCGATACGCAGGGATTGATACTGGAAGAAATCGCGCCGGACTGGCGCAGCCGGTTATTGAGTATTCTCACCGATCCTAATGTCGCTTACATACTAATGTTGATCGGCATCTATGGATTGATTTTTGAATTTTCCAATCCCGGCGCGTTCGTTCCCGGCATCATGGGCGCTATCTGCCTGCTGCTGGCATTATTCGCGTTTCAGGTGCTGCCCATCAATTACGCCGGTTTTGGCCTGATTATTCTGGGCATTGTGTTGATGATCGCCGAAGCGTTCATGCCGAGTTTCGGCGCGCTGGGGATTGGCGGCGTGGTTGCGTTCGTGATCGGCTCCATCATTTTGATGGATACTGAGGTGCCGGGTTTTGGGGTGTCCTTGCCATTGATCGGCGCCTTTGCGCTGGTCAGCAGTGGTCTGTTTACCATTGTGCTGGTGATGGCGCTCAAAGCGCGCCGCAGGCCTGTGGTCAGTGGTCAGGAACAGTTAGTTGGCGCAACCGCGGAAGTGGTCGGGGATTTCGATGACGAAGGCGTTGTGCATTTGCACGGTGAAAACTGGAGTGCGCATTCTCAAGCGCCATTGAAAAAAGGGCAACAGGTTCGAGTGTTAAAAATAGATGGCCTGGTGCTGTGGGTCGAGCCGTTAACCGGCAACCATAAGGAGAAAAAGTCATGATTACCGCACCCTATCTGGGTTTTGTCATTGCTGCGTTTATTCTCGGCGTATTGATGAGCGCGATCAAGATTCTGCGCGAATACGAACGCGGCGTTATTTTTCTGCTCGGCCGTTTCTGGAAAGTGAAAGGTCCGGGATTGATTATTGTCATCCCGGTAGTCCAGCAAATGGTGCGCGTGGATTTGCGTACTGTCGTAATGGATGTGCCTGCCCAGGATGTTATTTCGCGGGACAATGTATCAGTAAAGGTTAACGCGGTGCTGTATTTTCGCGTCGTGGCGCCCGAAAAGGCCATTATCCAGGTGGAAAATTTTTATATGGCGACCAGCCAATTGGCGCAAACCACCCTGCGTTCCGTGCTGGGACAGCACGAACTGGATGACATGCTCGCGGAACGGGAACGATTGAACCTGGATATTCAGGCCATACTTGACAAGCAGACCGACGCCTGGGGGATCAAGGTATCCAATGTGGAAATCAAACACGTGGACCTGGACGAAAAAATGGTGCGCGCGATCGCCAAACAGGCGGAAGCGGAACGCGAACGGCGCGCCAAGATCATCCACGCCGAAGGTGAAATGCAGGCGGCGCAAAAACTGGTGGAGGCCGCCCGCACGCTCAGTCAGCAAAAACAGGCCTTGCAGTTGCGTTACATGCAGACCCTTGTGGAAATCGCCGGCGAAAAAAGCTCCACGATTGTGTTTCCGCTGCCGATGGATCTGATTGAACCGTTTCTTAAGAAAGAGTGACTCGGCTTGAATCCGCCGATATCGAACAATGTTAATTAATGCCTGAGTGGAATGGCGCTTACTTAATCCGTCCGGCATAGAAATATCCTCAAAACCGGATACTGCATCTGCTGCTGGTGACCAGGATTTAATGTGTTTGGTTTCTTAAGTAAGTGCCATTCATGCCTGAGTGCGCTATGATGTGTTATCAGTAAAAAACAGTAATATAAAACGGTAATTAAAAAAACAGCCGTAAATCACCGAGAAAAACACTATGACCGAACGTTCCGATCCTCAGGTTCAGGTATTGATTACCCAGTCCGTGGCCATCCTGGTTGATGGTAATAATATTGAACGCAGTATTCACGATCTTTGCCATGACAAGCAGACCATGATCAACTTTGATACCTTGATACCGCGTTTACTGGATAACCGCGGTCTCAACCGCCTGGTGTATTTCCGCGAAGGCAAACAGATCTCGGAAAAACTTGGCGAGCGCCTGCATGCCAAATATCACGGTTCGGTGCGCCCTTGCCATAAAAGCGCCGACATACCACTTACTATCAAGGCGACACAACTTTCCAGCAAGGTGGATACCATCATTATAATGTCCGGTGATTCAGACTACATTGAACTGGTGCGTCATCTCAAAGGTGAGGGGGTGCGTGTCGAAATCGCCGCAATCCGCCAGACTACCTCACAGCTACTGATCGATGAAGCGGACTACTTTCACGAAATCAAGGAAGAGGACTGGTTTACGCTGTCACCCAAGAAAGGCGCCAGAAAGGGCGGTAAAAAGCACGCAAGAAAAACCCATCGGGCCACCGGCGAGCAGCAGATCTCAAATTAGTAACACGGCCTGGTTTTATTTCATGGAGTGGTTCGATCATCTGCTGGTGTTTGTTTTTGCCGTCATTGCGCCCTATCATGGCTGGCGCAACTATCCCAAATTTCTCGACATGGTCAAGCGGGATCCCGCCGCCACCCGGCGTGGCCTGTATTTGGGGAATGTGGCTGCACTGTGGGTGATAACATTCCTGGTAATGGGCGTCTGGTTGGCGGCGGGAAGGCCGCCCGCGGATCTGGGATTAACGCCGCTGACCGGGTTGCCTGCGGTTATTTCTCTGGCGCTAGTGCTGATAATTATTACCATCGCTGTTGTCTTCTACCAAACGGTGATGCGGCTTGATCAAAAGTATAACTGGACTTTTGTTCCGGAGCTGCTCCCGCGCAGCAAACAGGAATTGAATTTGTTCCTGGTATTGTCCGCCACCGCCGGCATCACGGAAGAGATTCTGTTCCGGGGATACCTGATCTGGTATTTAAGCCAATTTGGCAATGTAGTATTCGCTGTGATTCTATCGAGTCTTATTTTTGCCGTGGCGCACGCTTACCAAGGGGCAAAAGCCATCGCGGTGATCTTTCCCGTCGGTTTGCTGTTTGCGTTTTTGTATGTCTATTCCGGTTCACTGCTGGCGCCCATGATGCTGCACGCCGCCATTAACAGTTACGCTGGGATTTACGGGCGCAAGGTGTATGGCGGGAACACCTGAAACAGATTGGCACACAATTACCGGCGTCTGGTTGTTAGGGAAAAGCATAAATCATTCAACATGCCGGAAAATTACAGACGAAAATAAAAACGGCTCCCCTTGCCGATAATTGATTCAGCCCAGACCGTTCCCGAATGGCGGCGTATCACGCGATTCACGGTAGCCAGTCCGATACCGGTGCCTTCGAATTCCTGGTCGGTATGCAAACGCTGAAAGGGCTGAAATATCTTGTCCTTATACTTGGCGTCAAATCCGATGCCATTGTCCTCGATGCAAAAAGCATCCGCTTGTCCGTTAATTTTGCTGCGGAAAAAACGGATTTCCGCATTGGCTGTCTTGGAAGTGTATTTCCAGGCATTACCCAGGAGGTTTTCCATCATTACATGCAGTAAAGTCCTGTCACCTTTTGCTGTCAGTCCATGCTCTATTTCCCATTTTATGTGGCGCCCCGGTTCCTCGTTATGCAGGGAAGTGAGAATC
>JAKEGK010000255.1 GCA_022627515.1 Gammaproteobacteria bacterium | reverse complement strand
TGGAGGCTGAGCCCGGAATCGAACCGAGGTCCACGGCTTTGCAGGCCGCTGCATAACCACTCTGCCACTCAGCCGTTTCATTCGATTAACATAATTTGTGGCCGGAATCTCTCCCAAATCATTTAGTTCTTATTACTTATAAAATAAGTACAGCAACATGTAATATATACAGCTACATGCAAGTGTGGAGAAAATGATTGGAGCGGGAAAAGGGACTCGAACCCTCGACCCCAACCTTGGCAAGGTTGTGCTCTACCAACTGAGCTATTCCCGCTTTGGCTTTAAGCCGTGGTATTTTACCGCTGAGCATCTGACTGTCAAGCGATATTTAATAAAATCATACAATTAGCGCATCGTTAGCAAGTTGGCATAACTGCATGATTTGGCAGCAAAACAGTTAATCCCTGTTAGCAAAGTCGTCCGAGTTCTTTATGATCGGCCAGGCGCCTTTAAGGTAAATCACCATGGACCAGATTGTTAACGCCGCTGCGATCCAAATCAGTACGAAACCCACTTCGGAAGTTGGGAATTCCCCAATATCATATTCATAAATCAGGAACGGAATCGCGAACATCTGTGCCAGCGTTTTAATTTTACCAATAACTGACACCGCGACCTGAGCCCGTTCGCCGATTTCCGCCATCCATTCCCGCAGCGCTGAAATCACGATCTCTCGGCCAATAATAATTCCACACGCAATAGTAAGTGCAACGTCAGGAAACGGCGTGGGATTGCGTTCAATCAACATGATTAACGCCATTACTACGATCAGTTTGTCTGCCACGGGATCCAGAAACGCGCCAAACGCCGAGGTTTGTTCCAGTTTGCGGGCCAAATAGCCATCCAGCCAATCAGTAATGGCCGCCGCGCAAAATATGAATGTTGCCCAAAAATGCGCTTCCGACCACGGCAGATAAAATATGACGATAAATACAGGAATCGCAACGATTCTTAATAGGGTGAGTATATTGGGTATGTTAGTCAACATGGCGCTATATTAATGCATGTACTTAACACTTTGGAAACGACACGTGCGTTTGCTTGGCTACATTATTATCGATAGATCACGGACCAGCAGATTACGTTAACGCGCTTGGCTTCCAGCGAAATCGCTCATTCCACTACCGCCTGTCCACTTCCCGCCGCGAATAAAGCGCGTTATTCGTTGCTCACCTTTTCAAACGAACTCTCAAAATCGGACTATTTTCGATTTTTCTACTAAATCTAATTATGATTAAAATTCAATAAGTTATTGTTTTTATCTATTTTTTTGGCTACGTAGTTTTCTAAAATTTAACCAACCTTATACGATAACATTAATTGTAGACGTTTTCTTTTTCTGATTTACTGATTATTCATTGGCAGTAACGCGCCAATGCCCAGATAGCAGCAATATATGTAGGTAAAGCCGTATGAGCAGTAGCGACGTTTTTGGCAGTGAAAATTTTGAAGATATTCTCGCCGCAGTAGACTCCCTGGAAACCCGGGAAGAAAACGAAATTAATCCCAGTCTTTCCGGCTCCTCAATCAACGTCACCGATGAGTTTTCAGTTGCCCAATCCTATATCGCGGATATCCGTTTTGACAATCCGGCAAAAGCCGCTGTCCTGTTTGATTCCGCACTTGTTGAATCCTTAGAGGGTGAACTTACATCCGAATTACCGGCGCATGAATCGTCCACCCTGCTGGACCCGGACGCGTTGTATGGCGAATTACAGGATAATTTTGATGGTGTGGCCGCCGCCAATGAAATAGCCACTCTATTTTTTGAAGATCAAAGTGTTCCGGTTAGAAATGTAACAGCGCAATTCGTTGATGAAACACTGGCAGTGCGGGAAATAACCGATAATGCCGAGCTTGAAATGCCAACCGCAATCGTATCGGAAACTCCGGCTGCATCATTGCTCGACAAACCAACCAGGAAATCGCTGGCGCGCAAAATCAGCTTATATAATTTTTCCCGGCGTTTTCCAAACCTTTATCTGGCAATCGCCGGCGTGATGGCTGGATTGGGCTTTGCGTATATTCTGGTGTTTCCCGCATTGTTTGCGCTGGCTACCTTGAATGGATTTGAAATGCTGAATAATCCGTTCACTCAAAACAGTATATCGTTGATTGTATCCTTGTTCAGTATTTCCCTGTTTCTGTTCCTGATCAGCTACAAATTATTTAATTTGAAATTTGTAATCCCCGAAGGCATCACGCTGGATGAAACGAACGCCAGCCATTTGATGGAAAAACTGCAATCCCTGAAAAAGGAACATCGTATTCCAAAAATAGATCAAGTCATACTGACGCGGCGCCATGAACTGAACATCATAAAAATACCGCGTTTTGGCCTGCCAATATGGTCCCGGAATATTCTGGCAATCGGCTATCCGTTGTTACAGACTTTATCACCAGAATACTTTGACAGCGCCCTGTCGCGCCGCCTCCTGCAGTATGCAAAACACCGCGGGCTGATTGTCAATTGGCTGAGCTTTATGAGAAAAACCTGGACGCTGTATGCGGCTTCATTAAAGCAAAGAAATGGCGTAACCGACCTGATCCACTATTGCTTTTTTGCGCCTTATGCGTCCTTATACCGCCGTTTTGCGGTATACATTACGCAACTGGATGAACTAAAAGCGGATGAACTGGCGCTTGCCAGCGTAAACGACCGGGATTTACTGAAAAGTGCGCAAACCCTGCGTATTACACAGGCAATGTTATTCCAGTATTATTGGCCAAAATTAAATAACGCAATCCAGAATAATCTGTCGTCGCCGGCAAATATCCGGCCCTACTTCAATTTGCCGGCAACGCTGGCGGACCTGCTCAACAATGAAAATGTGGACGCGTGGTTCATCCGCCTGTCACAGGAAGATGTTAATGAACTCAGCGCGGAAGCACCATTTGCCAAACGCATGGAACAGATGGGGCACAGCAAGGTATCTGTGCCAAAAGCGTTTGCAGTCAGCGCTGCGCACCACTATTTTGCCAGCCAATATGAAACCATGACAGATCACATGGACGAGTTGTGGGCTGAAGAAGTGCAGAAAGCGTTGTTAATCGAAAACCTTAAAAGCGAAGGGAACCAAACAGTACTGCCGTTCCGGTTGTCTATCCAGCCCGCCTAGGTTTGCCCGGCGATGTGCAATTTACCGCACCATCCGCACAGCCCTCGGTGTGTGTTAACTGCTTTCGGGAAGATCGGGGCTGCGGAAGCTAACCATGCGAATACTAACTGTCCGGATGGAAAGTATCGTATATCTTTTGCGCCATTGCTTTACTGATGCCGGTGACTTTTGCCAGGTCTTCTATTCCTGCGCGCTGAATGCCCTGCAAGCCGCCAAACTGCTTTAACAGCGCCTGCCGCCGTTTCGGACCAAGGCCATCTATTTCCTCCAGTACCGACACATTGCGCGCTTTTGAGCGCCGCTGGCGGTGCCCGGTAATGGCAAAGCGGTGAGCTTCGTCGCGTATTTGCTGAATCAAATGCAACGCGGGCGAATCACCCGGTAAGGTCACGGCTTTGTTAATCGAACCCACAAACAGGGTTTCCAGGCCCGGTTTGCGTTCCGGCCCTTTGGCGATGCCAACAACCAGTACATCAGTAACCTGCAATTCCTCCAGCACGGTCAGAGCTTCCGCAACCTGCCCTTTGCCGCCATCAATGAACAATATGTCGGGTAATTTGCCCTCGCCTTTTCTCAGGCGCGTATAACGGCGCGTTAAGGCTTGTTGCATGGCGGCGTAGTCATCGCCGGGGATAATGCCTTCAATATTAAAGCGCCGGTAATCGTTCTTTTGCAGCCCCTGGGTCTCCATTACCACACAAGAGGCAACGGTGGCTTCGCCCATGGTATGACTGACATCAAAGCACTCGAGACGTTGCGGCATGTTTTCCAGCTCCAGCACGTCCTGCAACGCCTCAAATCGTTGCAGCAAACTTGCCTGATTGGCCAGTTGATTATCTAACGCAACACTGGCGTTGTTCTCCGCCATCGTAATCCAGCGGGCCCGGTCACCCCGGACCCGGTGCGATAAATTCACGTTGTTCCCGGCGCGTTCGCTCAAGACCTGTTGCAAGAGCTTTTCATCCGGCAGGCCGGCGTTAACGATGATTTCCGGCGGGATAAACCGGTTGGAATTTTGGCCGAGGTAATACTGCGGAATAAATGCGTTAAGGATTTCCGGCGCCGCCGCATCCTGTGTATGTTTGGGATAGTAGAATTTATTTCCCAGGTTGCGCCCGTCACGAATAAAGAACACCTGGATACAGGCGACGCCGTTTTTTGCCACACAGGCGATGACATCAATATCGCCGTGCTCACTGCTGACATATTGTTTTTCCTGCACCCGTTTCAGACTGGCAATCTGGTCGCGGTAATGGGCGGCTTCTTCATACTTCAGCGATTGCGACGCCTTTTCCATATTGGCGACCAGTTCCTCGATAATGACCGTGCTTTTGCCTTTGAGGAACATCACCGCATGACGCATGTCTTCACGATATTCCTCTTTGGAAATCAGCCCGGCGCAAGGCGCCGTGCAACGCTTGATCTGGTATTGCAGGCAGGGGCGGGAGCGATTATTAAAAAAACTGTCCTCGCATTGCCGGATACGAAACACTTTTTGCAGCAGATTCAGACTTTCCCGCACCGCGCCGGCGCTGGGAAAGGGTCCAAAATATTCACCCACCGGTCTTTTGGCGCCCCGATGAAAACTTAAACGCGGAAAATCGTGCTGGTCATCGAGATAGATATACGGAAAACTTTTGTCATCGCGCAGCAGAATGTTGTAACGCGGTTTGAGTTCCTTGATCAGGTTATTTTCCAGGAGTAACGCTTCACCCTCGGTATGGGTGATAGTGATCTGGACACTGGCGACCTGGGAAAGCATGGCGCGGGTTTTCGGATTGTTATCCTTGTTGTGAAAATAACTGCTGACCCGGTTTTTCAAATCACGCGCCTTGCCCACATATAGAACCGTACCGTTGCCATCCTGCATGCGGTATACGCCCGGTTTGTGGGGAAGCGTATTCAGGAAACCGCCACTGTCAAATCCGCTGTCCCGGGAAGCCGCCTGATCTTGGTCGGAAGAAAACGTCATCAGCCTGTTCCTTTACCCGTCAAGGATCTTTCTTATCTGCTCAAATACTTCGTGAAACATCGTTGCCGTCAAACGTCTGGTTTGGGTGTTGTAACGGCTGCAATGATAGGAATCCACGAGTGTCAGGTGATTGTTGACGGAATGCGCACGATTATGCTGAAACGGATAATCTTTTGACTTCAGTTTAAACGCCCGCAATACGGCGTTATGGGCAATATTTCCAAGCGCCAGAATAACCGATCCGGGATACAATCCTTTCAGTTCATTCTCCAGAAACCGGTTGCAGGTTTTTATTTCTTCACCAGTTGGTTTATTCTGCGGTGGCAGACATTTAACGGCGTTGGTTATACGGCAGTTCTTCAGCTTCAAGCCATCGTCGAGTGAACGGGATTCCGGCTGATTGCTGTAGCCGAATTGGTACAGCGTTTCGTACAGCAGTATGCCCGCATAATCTCCAGTGAACGGCCGGCCTGTGGCGTTAGCGCCATGCATGCCGGGCGCAAGCCCGACGATTAACAACTGCGGCCGACTATCGCCAAATGGCGCTACTGGCCTGGCGTGATAACCGGGATATTCCGCTGCGACTTCATCGAGAAACGTTGCCAGCCGTTCGCAACGGCGGCAGGTTACATCAAATATCGTGGATTTGTTCATTTAACTTTCATTCATCAAATAGTTATTGTACTTGCTTGAGTGGATTTACGTTCCACTACCCACTACAGGTTGTTATTATGTGATTCGTGCGGCGCCTCGAAGCGGCTAGAGAGCCCTGCCGGGTTATAATATATAAGATACTGATATATATCTAATTACCGGGACGAAATTATCATCCCTACAATCATATTCCTTATAGGCTAGCCCGCTAACCTGTTGTGAATATTGACGAATTAAATGGCGCGCCATTATACTTGAGCGAATTACTCAAGTTATAGTCTAAGGGTACTATAAAATGATACGTCGCCAATGGCGTAAATAACACATTGGTGCGTTGACAACTTTCGACAACTTGTGAATAAAACATCTGGCAACAGGCAAAATCCTGCAGTCAGTCCAATTAATAACAACACAACTGAAATAACGGTGAAAACAGTAGCAACAGTGAACACTGAAAACACTGTATCACCAAACTTTGCAAACCGGATCCGGTTTTGCCCGATGGAGAATTAGGATGGCTTATAGCGATAAAGTTCTAGACCACTACGAAAATCCACGCAATGTCGGTTCATTTGAAAAAGATGATCCTTCCGTTGGCACCGGCATGGTGGGAGCCCCGGCCTGTGGCGATGTGATGCGCCTGCAAATCAAGGTAAATGAAAATGGTATTATTGAAGATGCACGGTTTAAAACCTACGGCTGCGGTTCGGCGATTGCGTCAAGTTCATTATTGACTGAATGGGTAAAAGGCAAAACGCTGGATGAAGCGCAACAAATCAAAAACACCCAAATCGCTGAAGAACTGGCGCTGCCTCCGGTAAAGGTCCATTGCTCTGTGCTGGCGGAAGACGCCATTAAAGCCGCAATCCAGAACTATCATGAGAATCGGGCGGCCGCCAATAAAAAGGATTCCGCGGCGTAACTGAATCACTCAATAACGTTTTGTTCCTTATGCAAAAAACCCCCGGAAGAATACCCCTCCGGGGGTTTTTTCGTTACAATGACCTGAGATTTTTGGGCGATTGATCAGAACTAAACGATTCATTCAACCATCCAATGATTAATCCTTTTGAGCCGGGTACCGCTATTTTATTAATTGAGAAATCAATTCCGAACTTACTGCCGGGGCATTGAGCTATGCGTGGGTTACAATTTTATAAAAAAACCGTGTTTTACATTTTTGCCGTATCTTCACTTGCCACCGTGTTGTCCGGTTGCCTCGTGGAAAACAAAGAACCGCCACCGCTCATTGATCGCAGACACGATAATTTACGCATGATTCAACCGGGTGACAGAATTGTGTACGACCTGTCTGGAACCCGTACTACCAGTTTCATCCCAAGCTCTATTTCCGGAACCATGACGGTAACCTGGTCTGATAACGTGATTGAAGACCCGCATAATTTTCCGGATACCATTCAGGTCTTAAGAGAAGAAACGGTTGTTGAATATGATCAAGGCGGCGGTAGCACAATGATACGCTATGTGACACAACAACCGGATGGATCATTGTTCGTGCACGCTTATTATGACCAGGCTGCAATTGTGTACGTGGGTGATTTAACCACACCTCCCACATATCAACCTGTAGAAGTTGTATCATCGCCGTTACAAATGGCCAATAGCGCCATCTCGTACAGGATACAACAATGTGACACCAATCAAACCTCATGTATTCTGCCGAGTATCAAAATTATCAATGAATTGAATGAATATCGAGGCGAAGTTGATTTAACCATCCAGGCCGGCCGCCGCTATAACACCTTATTTTACAGCTTCACTGGTTCCTATCTGGAAAATTATGACCTGCCGATACCCATACCTTTGGACTATCGCACGCTCTGCGATGCCAATGCCATTGATTTTAACGGCGAGTATTACTATTTCCCGGAAGTTGGATTGGTGGAGTTTTTCAGTTCATGCACCGGGTTCGATGCCAATTTAATTCCCATAGGCCACAGTATCCGGGGCTCTTTGTTAAGCGCCAGTTTTGCATTACCCTGATGAGCCGCTGAGCGACATGCTTATATTAGACGAGACGGTGTTGCTGAATTTATTCTGCTAATGTTTTGTTGGCAGACAGATTTGAGAGGCGGGAATCCTTGTTAAACGGATCAACTAAGTTTGCATTCTACCCGCGCCGGAAACAGCGCTATGTAAAAATCGCCCTCCCTGGCCGCAAACATCCCTCGTTTAAACCACCATTCTGAAACAAAGTTGTATGCCCATCGAACAACCACCGTCCCTGGCCATACTCTCCGTAATACAGCGGCCTTCACTTTGCTCATTGAGTTGTTGAATTGATTTTTAAAGAATAATACGCACCTTCGATAACTCAATGGACTTTTTATTCTGTAAATTCAGCATGGGTTCCTGAAGCTTATCCGACAGTTTTACACTTTCCACGAAAGCCCTGATATAAGTCGGCACCAGGTGCAGTTGCTGATCGATTTCCGCTTCGGCGCGCAACAGGTATTGACCGTTGCCGAGATTCACTTCATCGCCGTCCAGCGGATCAAATTCAAGGGGAATATCGCCCGCGCTAAAAGCGCCAAGATGCCTACGAAATACTATTTCACCCGCTTCATTCTCCAAAACGATCTCGACATTAACACTGCACGCTTCCAGGCACAGCAGCACGCTTACCGCTTCGTTGTTCGTAAACACCATTTGACTGGAAGGCACATAAACTGACTGGCCCACGAGCGTGGATGCCTGCAGGGCTTGATTGGAGCGTAGGGAGACCGGCATATTGCTTTACATTTATTGGTTTAACGATTTGCTCTGACATCCATAATTGAAATCTATGCCATTTACGGCACACATTCGACTATATGAGAATAAAGCAACCGGTGTGCCAATTAGGGCAAGCCAATAAAGTTCAGATACTTAGATGAGGTCTGCTGATCATCAGGCGGGCGAAAACGGCAAACCTCCGCCGCAAAACCCGGCAAATAGACAGGACATATTTCACTTAAAAGCGATTATAAACGAATTAACCCGGCGCTAGCTAAACCGAAGATTGCCGCCGCCGCGTTTCAATTGATAAATGACGCCGACTGACTTCCAGCGCAGAATCTCGAAACTGTCCGAATAGCCCGAAATGGTTTCGGAACCACCCAGAACCAGATATCCATTGGGTTTCAGCGACTGCGACATACGATACATAATGTCGGATTTCAAGGCGGGGGCAAAATAAATAAGCACGTTGCGGCAGAAAATTATGTCGAACTTGCCGAGCGAAGCAAAACCTGCTTTCAGGTTGAGCTCCTGAAAATTGACGCGCTTTTTCACATCGTTACTGACCCGCCATTGGTTTCCTTCCTGCCGGAAATAGCGCTTGCGCAGGTCCGGCGACATACCACGGCTGAGCGCAACATCATCATAGCTTCCGGCGCGAGCCTGCTGCAGCGCGTTACTGGATATATCCGTTCCCCATACTTGCACGCCATCCGATGAAATCAGCCCAGGGTTTTTAATCATGAATTCATTCGCGGCGATGCTGATAGAATACGGCTCCTGCCCCGTGGAGCACGCGGCGGACCAGATCCGTATCAGATCGCCATTCTGCCTTGCTCGTTCAGGAAAAAATTTCTCCATGAGAAATTCGTAGGGATACGTATCGCGAAACCACGAGGTTTCATTGGTTGTCATGGCGTCCATGATGCGATGCCGCAGGCGCTGATCTTCCTGAATGCGATCCAGCAACTCACTGAATGACTGAATGGATAATTCGGCCATCAGCCGCGTAATCCTGCTGGTGATCAGGTAGTGTTTGTTGTCGCCAAGCACGATCCCTGAGGCATCTTCCAGAAACTCCCGGAATGACTCATATTCGTCCGGCGATATTGATGCTGTGATCACTATCGTAGCGTTCTTTATAAAAGTTAATGAATATCCGTATCAGGCTGCGTGATCTGTCACCGGCCGGTCCACCACGGCAATGATGGCGTTCGCCAGGTCATCGGCATTGAATTTTGGCACGAACTCATTGGCGCCAACTTTCTCCACCATCGCGTGATTGAATATGCCGCTTAAAGATGTGTGCAGTATTACGTGTAAATCTTTCAGCTTTGGATTCTGACGAATCATCGTTGTCAAAGTATAGCCATCCATATTCGGCATTTCGATGTCTGACACAACCACCGATAATTTGTCGTTTACCAGCCCCGGAGCATCCGCGATTTTTTCCAGGTATTCCAGCGCCTCCTTGCCGTCCTTGACCAGAACACACTCAACACCAATCTGGTCCAGTGTGCGTTTAATATGTTTTCTCGCAACTGTTGAATCATCGGCTACCAACACCGTTTTGACGCAGGATAATACGTCTTTGCTGTCGGACACGACTTGTTGCGACACCTCGACTTTAATGCCCGTAATCTCATGCAATACTTTTTCCAGGTCGATAATTTCAACAATTTTATTATCGACATTGGTCACCGCGGTGAGATAGTGGCGGCGGCCGGTGCCTTTTGGCGGCGGCAGAATATCTTCCCAGTTCATGTTGACAATACGGTCCACGCCGCTGACCAGAAAACCCTGCACGCTTCGATAATAGTCGGCAATGATAATATACGCGGACGATTGATCCTCAATGGCCGGCCTGCCCAGGGCAAGTCCCAGATCAATTACAGGAATGGTTCTTCCCCGCATGCTGGCAATACCCCGGACGATTTCTTTTGAATTGGGAATATGTGTCAGCTTGGGACAGCGGATGACTTCCTGCACTTTGAATACATTGATCCCGTAGAGTTGATCTCCATGCAAACGGAAGAGCAGCAGTTCCAGTCGATTCTCCCCGACTATTTGCGTGCGCCGATCCACTTCGTATAAAACATTCGCCATGAGATGCACCCTACCAACGTATTAGATTTATTTTGCTAATACTTTTATCGACACAAACCGGTTTATTCTTAAACGGCATTAAACGACTTTCTACGGCATGTAACTTGCCTGAAACAATCCATGTTGACAAAAACAGGAGGCTTTGCGCGTGCAATTTAATCATGAAGTTCTAAAACATATTTAGTTTCAATGCCTTACAAAATAACTCTAAAGGAAGACGAAAATCTGTCGTTAGTAATCGCATGAAGCCATAAAAGTTGAATATCGCGCCGTTCCTGGTTTACGGTAGCGTTATTTCGTAATACCACTATTTGATATACACGCTTTACACCCAACAAGGAGTTTAAGGTCATGAAAAATACTTTGGGCAGTTCGGGGAAGGTTAATAACTATATCGGATTTCCTGTTAGTGAACGGCAAATGGGCCGCCGTGACCTGTCCTTGCGCCATGGAGAACGCCAAACCGCCAGAAACATGGCGGAACAGCTGCAACAAATGGAGCAGTATGTTACCGGCGCACCGGTGGTTGATTTTCACAAACGCAATGCAATCCGCAACGCCATCGTTAACGGTTATTATGTTATAGATCCTGTATCGATTGCGGAAAAGTTTCTGAAATTCGAGCGCAACTTGTATCGCTGACAGGGCATTGGTGATTTGGCGATTATTATACTGTACTGATTGAGCGTACTGCAGCGGCTGCCCTAAAGGTTCGCCAGTATCTTTTGCAATAACAAGTTGAGCGCCGGTGGCCAAGGATATTGCGGCGCATAAGCCGCGATATCCTTCAGATCCGCTTCGGTATCCACATCGTGCAGGCAAGGCAATTCATGCCAATCCCAGCCCAGCTGCTGCAATGCCTTGCGTGTCTGCGCCAGCACCTTCGACGTGCCCCACGTTATATTGCCAAACAACCGCCGGTCAGTCTGATTCATGCCTATAAGCACGTAACCCCCGTCATGCGCGGGCGTTAATACCACGCGTTTATCCTGCCGCGTAAGATATTCAATCGCCTGTTGTAAATGCGAGGCAGTGAATTGCAGGCAATCGCTCCCAATAATAAGCACCTGCCGGGCGGTTTGCAGCGTATGCGACGCGGCGTGAAACATTTTATCCCCGAGATTTTCACCCTGCTGTTGATGCAAAGTAACGGGAAATTGCCGGGCGGCTTCCTGAAAAAATTCATGGGACGCGCCGGGATAACACCAGACTTGCACCGGACAAAGGGCGGATGCGGTGGCGGTCTGAATGACATGGGAAGTCATCAGGCGATGTAACTCTGCGGCAGCCGCCGAACCAAGCTGCGGAATTAAACGCGTTTTCACCCGGCCTTCAACCGGCGCTTTCGCAAAGACCAGGATACGCGCGTCTGGAAACAACATTACTGCGCAGCAGGCTTGGCAACTACTCGTACATTCATAGCAGCGCACCGCCACAACTACTGCCCTGCCCCGCGGTGCAGCCGTAACAATGATCCATCACCACGATCGGATTGCCTTCCAGATTCTGATTCATTAATTCAGTAATGTGGATTTTGGGTTTGCCGCCAAACAGCAAAGGCAGTTTCAACATCTGATTGAAATCGCAGTCATAAACATAGCCCTGCCAATCAACACTGATCAATGAGCGGCACATCACGCTGTCAAGATTACTGTCCTTGTGCGCGTCTGTTAACAACGTCATGTACTTCGTAAACTCCCCCTTCGATACCAGCGTACTGCCAAACCGTTGAATCGGCATGTTGGCAATCGTGTAAAGCCGCGTAAAATGAATGCCGTAACGTTCATACAATTGCTTCTTGTATTCCGCTTCGAGCGGCTGCTGTGACGGCGGTAAATAGGGTCCAACCGGGTTGTAGACAAGGTTGAGTTTCAATGAACTGTCTTGCAAGCCATATCCCAATCTATTGAGTTTCTGCAGAGCGTTAATGCTGTTGGCAAATACACTTTTTCCTCTTTGACTATCGACATTCTCCTCAAGGTAACAGGGCAACGACGCGGTAATTTCTACCTGATGGTCCGCAAGAAATTGCGCCAGATCCTCCTGGCCAGGTTCCTCCAGGATAGTTAGATTGCAACGGTCGTTGACATTGGCGCCGAGTTTGCGCGCGCTTTCGACCAGCCAACGAAACTGCGGATTTAACTCGGGTGCGCCGCCGGTAAGATCCAGGATAGTTACACTGCTATGCTTTAAATAATCCAATATCTGTTCCGCGGTTTGACGATCCATGATCTCCTTGCGTTTTGGGCTGGCATTAACATGACAATGCAGGCATTGCTGATTACACAAATAACCCAGATTCACCTGTAATATGGTTAGCCGGCCGCGTGCGATGGCGGGAAAACTCGTGTTTTCAAGTAACGGTAATGTATCGTGCATTGTGTACTCCGGTCAGAACCGCACAAAAGCGGCGAATAATCGCTGACATAGACTGATAGACTGTCAGTGCACAAGGCGCTATTAATTAAGGCGCCATAATTTTTGTCTGATATTCGACCATGTATCTTGTATACAATTCATTGTAATTTAAAATTTTTCTGAGTAAATTAAGCTTGAAGCGCTGCATAGAAACCGTGCATTGGATTTGGCGCCTGCATGGTGAACACTATCGCTAAACGCTATGAAACATACGACTTTCAGCGCAAACAGGAATTCTTTAATCCGGCTTTGCCGTTACCGGATATAGATTTTAAGTAGCCCGCAATTCCAAATTGTTACACAGAACTGGCAAATATTAATAACAAAAGGATCTGATTTTGTCCCATCGAAATCTGCCGAGCGATGACGAGTTAATTCCCAAATTGCTGGAGAACGACGAAACCGCTTACAGGCAGGTGGTCAGCGCCTACCATGGCATGATGATCTACATCGCAAGGTCCATCGCTGGCGATGCCATCGCTGATGAAGTCGCCCAGGAAGCCTGGGTCGCGGTTTTAAAAGCTTTGCCGAATTTTGAACGCCGCTCCAGTCTGAAAACCTGGATTATGCGCATCGTCTGCAATACGGCAAAGAGCCGGTTGCGGCACGAATCACGTACTGTCAGTATTGAAGATTCCCTGAACGAAAGCGGCGACATGATCAGCCCGACCCGTTTTGATGAACGTGGACATTGGAGCAGTCCGCCATCGATCTGGCACGCGGAGACGCCGGATTCGCTGCTAGCCAGTACGGAGCTTCAGACCTGTATTGACCGCGCACTCAAGGAATTGCCGCCGTTGCAACGCACCATTGTCTCGCTACGCGATATACAGGGCATGGATATGGAATTAATTTGTAAGATTTTCGAAGTTTCCGAGTCTAATGCCAGAGTGCTGCTGCATCGCGCGCGCAGCCGCCTCAGAGAAGCCATTGATAAATACCAGAGAAATCAGGATTAATGTTAAATTGTAAAGACATTACAAAAAAGGCCAATGGCTACCTTGACAAGGAATTGCCTTACTTTACGCGCTTGCAAGTGAAATTGCATTTACTGGTGTGTGTGCATTGCCAACGTTATATCAACCAGTTACGCGCGACCATACGCGCGCTGGGCAAACTAAAAAAAGATACCTCGGTCAGCGGGCAAGTCATTGACGATATTGTGAATACTTTGAAACATGCCAGGCAAAACTTGGATAAACCAGAAAAATAGTCCTGGCGCCACGGATCTGGAACAACACCAGGCGGAAAATATTTCCTGCGATCCGAATCCAGGATTAGCACTTCCGTTGATCTCCGGTTAAAATCCGCGTTATTAACCGTGTTCTCATGGCGTGCGAGTATTATCTGTCTCATAGCGCGGAACTAAAAAACGTTGCCGCACACCGATTGCCCCGGTAGCTCAGTTGGATAGAGCGCACCCCTCCTAAGGGTGAGGCCGAAGGTTCAAATCCTTTCCGGGGCACCAACTTATTTTGTTCTTCTTTCTTTGTTCTCTGGCGACTTTGGCCGATTCGGTCTTGCAACTTATTTTTGAATGCCGGTTTGATCTGGCGGGTTATCTTGTTTATTTATGATTTGTGTGAGTGGACATAGTTTACGGCCATCGCCAACAACACAAGCGTGGCGCTTTTCGAGGCCCCCATATTCCTACGCCAAAACGACGTGTTGGTTTATCGGGTAATACTGCGGTTGAATTGCAAATCGGGCGAGTTATTCGTTCCAGCATTCGCCATAGTGATGGGTAATTTCTTCGCCTTTTTCTATATCACGCAACGCTACCACTGTCAGATCATCGTAATAGCAGGCGTTGGGTCGCGCATTGTGATTAATATATTTAAACAGGTTCTGCACTTCAATGCCGTGTTTGTCATCGTCCAGCCACAAAACATACGGTCCGTCAATTGACGCCGGTATGCCTTCGATTTCGCCAATTACCGCGCCGGCCTTTATCGATTTTCTCGCAAACAATCCTTTACCATGTATCATGCTGTCTTTGACGTAAACCAGGGGATGCCGCATTTATAACTCCGTATGACTCCGTGCAAACCGCACCATTATTTTGTTGGGAGGCCGCGAATCATACCAGTCCCGATAAAAAAATCAATTGCAGGCACGCGCAATAAATAATATGCGCATGCTTTTATTGCGTAACAATTTTGTAAATTATGTTTTAGTTAACGGAGTTAAGTGCAGTTAACGCATCTTTCGATATCACATCGTTAATGCGTGAAGATATGGTTGTTATTTTTTGATCTAACTTCCATTCGAATATTGTTGAATAAGCGAGTACTGCGCGAACATATTCACGGGTTTCTTTAAATGGCAATGTGTCAATCCAGATATCGGATGATACCGGGTTTGTTTCGGGCAGCCAGGAGTCGACGCGCTTTGGTCCTGCGTTATACGCAGCGGCAGCCAGCGCCTGGTTACCGCCGAAACGTTCCAGCATACGATTCAAATAAGAGCTGCCTAGCAGGATATTGTTCTCCGCATTGAGTATTTCCTTGTAGGTAGGCCGTTCCCGTCCAAGCAGTTTGGACTCCAGGCGCGCGGTATCCGGCATAAGTTGCATTAAGCCAAGGGCTCCAACGTTTGACCGCGCATTAGGACGATAAGCACTTTCCCGTCTGACGACGCCATAGATCAAGGACGGGTTTATGCCATGAACATTGGCGTGATTAAACACCAGTTCCCGGAACGGGGTCGGAAACCTGACTTCATAATCATTCCAGTG
>JAKEGK010000254.1 GCA_022627515.1 Gammaproteobacteria bacterium | reverse complement strand
TGAACACATCGAGGCGTTGTTACCGATGAGTATAAAGAAAGAAAAACTGAAGTCACACTAATTTCGTTTTGGCGATATGGGGTTTATTTGACGCTTACAAAGCGCGTCTGAAAGCCGCCTTAACAGTCGGCTTTTTTTATGCCTCGTTAAAGCGTGCTGATTTACTTGAGTAGTTCAATGGTGTAATTGCGTTTTTTAATGAGTGACACAATCCCCTTCTTTCCAACCAGGTGGCCGGCGCCAACGACGACAAAATAGTTTTTGGTCTGCCCGAGCATATCTGAGATTTTGCTGGTCATCGCTATATTCCGATCATCAAACAGCCGGCGATACAGCGCTTCAAACTCCGGATGTTCTTTTAATTGATCGGTCAGCATTACCGCCTCGATTTTGCTGCTGTCGCCTGATTTCCAGGCGGCCATTAATTCCTTGAACATGTCATCCATTTCATCCAGGGAAACAACGGTATGTTTTAATAATAAGTCGTCATCCGAAAAGCTTAACATTAAATCCATCTGCCCTTCCGCCGTTTCAAGCTGCTGGATGGGTTTCGCGTCTTTTCTGGCCTTGTTAATAAAATAGCGGTCGATGCCCAGTTCCGGTGAATAACCCAATTGCACTATTCTGGCCACGGTTAACGTAATCGCAATTAATCCAGGGCGCATTCTCGCGACAGTAGCGTATGGGATACCCGTTTTTTCCAAAAACTTGTGCAGCATTTGCATGGTATCCTTGCCAATATGGTCGGCAATGGTTTCCGTGCCGGTATAAAATCCCCGCGTAACAAGGATCTCGTTGAGTTTGACCTGATCTGCCTGCGTCTCATCGGCTTCAACGACCAATACATCAGAATCTTTATAAGCATTTTCAATAGCCGGTCTTAAGGGGTATACGGAAGCGTCAGCGATGTGAATCGAGCCAAATAAATACACGGCATTTTGCTTGGACTGGATTTTCCAGAGGACAGGATCAGCGCAAACCGGCCCGGCGGCCGCTAGCAGAAGGCATGCAACCAACACGGAAGTGAAAGTGTGATAAATCTTGTTTAAACACGGCATAATCAAATTCTCATTTTGATAGTATTTAATGAGCTTGAGTGTCTCGTTAACCTGACTTCGGCATATTGCAGATAAGTCAGTGAATAAATTGAGCTGATCTTTCCAGAAAACCGTAAACTTGAGTATAGCAGTTGCTTCGCGGAACAATGACTGATTGTCAGAAGAGGAAAAGAATGTCAGGAAATGCAGCGGAGAATGAATTGTGTTTAACTGTAGTTGTCAGGCTTATCTAAGCAACCGTTAATCAATTAACAGGCATACGCCAGGGCTTTCCTTCCTGATAAGCCTTGAGACGTTGTTCAAAGAGCTTCAGCCGGTCGGTTTGTTTCGTGGATAGCAAATGTTTAATGGCTTGTTGCTGATACTGGATTGCTTTCTCGAAAACTCCTACTTCCGCGTAACCCGCCGCCAGTGTATCAAGCAAGCCAACTTCAGTCTCGTCAGTATCCATCAATGATTCGATGATATTGATAGCGCGTTTACCGTCGCGCAGATTGTCATTAGGAACCGTTGCCAGACTCCAGGCAAGATTATTCAATGCATCCTTGTAGCCCTGATCTGCCGCGATGGAGAACCATTTGATTGCCATCTGATAGTCGCGTTTCACACCCTTTCCTATGGTGTACAAATAGCCCAGGTTATCCGCTGACGGCGCATAACCACTCTCGGCAGCCTTCCTGTACCACGCGGCGGCTTTCTCCTGATCCGGTATTACACCGTTCCCGTTTTCATACATTTGTCCAAGATAGTGCTGTGCAGGAGTTATACCTTTTTCCGCTGACCGGGTAAGCCATTTCAACGCTTCCACCATACTGCTATCCACGCCTTCGCCGGTTTGATATAGAAGCCCAAGGTAATATTGGCTGTAAGCATGGTCATTGTTGGCTGCTTTTATAAGCCAGTAACTGGCTTCCTTCAAATTTTCCTGCACTCCTTTATTGGTGATATACATGCGCGCCACTTTGTATTGAGCTTCGACATGATTATTGCGCGCTGCTTCGTGGAAAAATTGAAAAGCCAGCGTCAAATTTTTTGGGACGCCTCGCCCGCTCTCATGGAGTTGCCCCATGATATATTGTGCTGTTTTATCGTCATTCTGCGCGGCACGTGATACCCAACCCGCACCGGTGACATCATCCTGAGGCACGCCATTACCATTCAGGTATAAAATACCCAGGCTATACTGAGCCATACTTATATTTTTTTCGGCGGCAAGCCGGTACCAGGAAGCGGCAATCGAAAAATCCTGTGTGACGCCCCGCCCTAACTCGTACATCAGTCCAAGTGACGCCTGGGCATCAGATAAACCTTGGGTAGCCGCCATTCCATACCACATGACTGCTTTGTTATCATCACGCTCAACGCCGCGGCCGGTGGCATAACTCTCGCCCAGGTTAAATTGACCGATTGCATCACCTCCCAGCGCTGCTTGCCTGTACCAATTGAAAGCTTCGCGATAATCTTTTTCGACGCCATAACCGCGGGCGTACATAACTCCCAGATTGGATTGGGCGGGTGCGTAGTGTTGAACAGCGGCCCTTGTGTACCATGCCAACGCTTTTGAAAAATCCTGTTGTACACCCTCTCCTTTTTGATACAAGACGCCAAGGCTGTATTGAGCCTGCGGAAATTCTTGTTCGGCTGCCTGCTGAAACCAGTATAAGGCAAGACTGAAATTTTGATTGACTGTCTTGCCGTTCAAATAGTACTCAGCAACAATGGTTTGCGCCGCCGGGAAACCATTAGACGCGGCTTTCAGAAACCAGTCGAACGCGGTTTTATCATCTTTGTTTACACCCCGGCCACTGTTGTATTTAACGCCCATCTGAAACTGGGCGTTTGGTAAACCCTGCTCGGCGGCTAATTCAGTCCAATAAGCGGATAACTTGAGGTCGACAGGGGTGCCAATTCCATTGGAATAGAGTATGCCTAGATTATTTTGGGCTTCTGCATAACCTTGCGCTGCAGCCCGTTTATACCACTGGAGGGCTTTTAATGTATCTTTTTCTATACCTTCACCCACCTCATGCATATGAGCAATATTAAATTGCGCAATAGCATTACCTTCCTCGGCTAAAGATAACCAGATATCGTGCGCTTCCAGGTAATCGCCTATGTCGTAGGCCTGTAATCCGAGATTGTAGATGTCAATATCACGGTCGTAGAACGGAAGTTTGCGGCGCAACTCGCGGCGCTGCTCTGCTACTGGCTCAGCGCCAGGCGCGGGTGAAAAAGATAGAGATTTTGCCGTATCGGGGAGTTGCTGTGTTTGTGTCGCGCACCCTACTAAAACCACTAAAGTAAATAGTATAGCTAGAGACATTACCCAAACCGCGCCGACCCCTTTACGCATTTTCTGGATATAGTTCAAATCCATAGCCCCAAGATACATTTTTGAAACGGCAGTAATTTTTAGAATAGATTTAACTCTACCATAAAAATCTGATCAATAAATAGCTGCTTTTTACGGCCCATAGTGAAGTTCAATCCATTTTTTTTACTTGTTATCGCGTTTAAACACTTGAGAATCGGTACTTATACGCATCAATGCATATACGTTAACCAATAACTCAAAACATAATCACCAAGGAAAGGAAGAATGATTCTTTTATGATGCCGATGTTTACAGGCAACTTGGCAGGACAGCTTCACAATGACAGGCTTGCGTTTCAAAAAAAAACCTGACTGATGCCAGTCAGGTTTTTTTAAATCTGATTTAGTTTCGGAATTTTATCAGCGTCGTATAAATTCAATAATCTTGGCTTTGGGCAAAGACTCTAATACCTGTTTGCCACGCTTTTTGGAAGCGGCTGATTCACAATCATTGTATAGCTGATTTAAACGATCCAACGAATTCCACATCATGTCCGAAATTGCGACACAAGCCGCGAGAGGTGTCGGCATTTTTTCACGGACACGGTCGATTTTCCATTGCAAACAACGCAGCCGATGTTGTTTGTCCTCTGGAACACTATTGATAAATTCTTCGATGGATTCCAGACGCCGCGATTCAAACGTCTCCGGATCACGCCTGGAAAGCTCCAGCCACTCATCAAAATTAAAGTTAGATTGTATTTTTTCTTGCGTAAGATTTTGCATACTCCCGACTCCAATTAATGTGACTATGCGTTTACCGCTTCATTGCATAGATCTGGAGATCCCTTCCCACGGACAAGACCGCTGATCTAGAACCGCAACTTCGATCCGTGTGCAGAGTATGATGATGGCAGGTGTTTAATGCGACACGAAAATAATCAAAATAGTTTTGCACACTTGATAATCATCATTATCCCGGTGCGTAACCAGCGTGTCAAACTCAGGGAAAAACATTTATTAAGGTGATTTCGCTATTTAGATTGTATCTTATTGATTATATACAATATTATAAAATCACGAATACTATCACGTAATAAACAAATTTAATGATTAGCGAGAGAGGTTATTGTATGGCGCCATAACGAATAACCATTGCATGTCGTATTGGCAGTGAGACTTTCTGGGCTAGCTTTTTAACTGAGTCGAATATTTACTTTTATATATTACAATCAACTAAAAATATCAGACGTTAATTAATATGTTATTTAATTACGATGCAGAAACAGTGATTATTATAGTTTACCCCATTCTACAGGGTTGTTTCCTTCTGAGTATTTATGAACGACCAATCCCCGGTCGCTGGTCCAGTTCATAGCACCTTTTATGAGAGTTTCGTTTCCACTATTTAGATAGGCTTCCGCGATTTGTACGGTACCGTGATTGTCCAGTAATTTAAGCAGATCGGTTATCACTTCTTCTTTTCCCATACCAATAAAAGCGTATAACGCATTACTCACTCGTTCGGAGTTTTTGGACTCTATATCATTCATTAACACACGCTTGGTATCCGCCCATAGCGCCTGTAAGTCGGAATGGGCGCGCTGTGCGACCAGGAAATGTATTTCTTCCTCTTCTGTACGCGGTTTCCAACCTATCGTCTGAAGTATATTAGCGGTGTATTGCGCTGTGTACCATTGGGTTAAAGTGGCTATCAGAACAGGTGTGGCTTGTATGCCGAATTTCTGCAACGCTCTGGATGCGCTATCCACCAGAGGTTTGCGTTTTTTTTCGTCGTCCATCCACTGTGTACTGGCAATTGCATCGATCAGCGGTTGTATGGTTGATGGATCTTTTATTTCACCAAGCACCCGTGCCGCTTCAACTTGGAAAGGAGATTCATTCTGTTTTAATTCCAGTAACAAAGGTTTGATGGCGGGTTTACCTATTTTTTCACACATCAGCCAGTCCCGGGTTGCAAGGCAATAATGCGCCTGTTCTTCAGCGGTTTCCGGATTCCAGTTTTTTGCCAGTAACGATTTACGAACTTCCTCGCGTACTTTCACGTCAAAATCACTCAACGATGCTTTCAAAGCGGACGCAGCTCGCGGGTCCTGGACGGCTTTCAGCGCGTTGGCAGCCGCTATTCTCACTGAGGGTTGATAATCCTGCAGTGCTTCAGTCAATGGTTGCACTACGCGCGGATCATCAAGTTCCATGAGAGCTTTTATTGTTCTAATCCGTACATCTGCATTGGTGTCCTTAATTGACGCAAGCAGCGGTTCAATAGCGCGATGGTCTTTATATTCTGACAAAGCTCCAACAATTTGAGACCGGACTTCCGGATTCTCTGCTTTCAAAGCCGCAACCAGCGAATTAATTGCACGGGTATCCTTGATTTTATACAACGACTCTTTGGCGGCAATGCGCACATCGGTATCAACGTCATCAAGTGCGGCAATAAGCGCGGGTGCTGAAACCGGATCCTTTAACTCGCCCAATAACCGCGCTGCAACAACTCGTACTCCACGATTGTTGTCTTTAAGCGCTTCTAAAAAAGATGCTGTTACGTTTGGATTGTTTAATTGTTGAAAGTCCTGAATGGACGCCTCCAGAACCGTTTCAGCGGATTTACGCACCAGTCTATTGTGGTCATCCAGCGCCATGATCAATGGCGCTACAACCCGTGCATCTTTATAAACGGCCATCGCTTCTACCGCCGCGGCACGAACATCCGCGTTGCTGTCATCCAACAACTTAATCAAGGGTTCTATCGCGCGTGGATCTTTGATATATGCCAGCGTGTCAATTGCATTGATGCGGTGTTCCCAGTTTGTATTTTGAAGCTCCAGGATTAAAGCTGGCACTGCGTGAGCGCCCAGCAATTTGCAGTCTTCCCATGCTTGTTTTGCAACGCAAAAAGAACCTTTCGCGTCGCTGTCTTTAGGACTCCAGCCCAGTCGCGTCAATATAAGACTTGCCTCACGCCGGAGTTCCGAATCATCGCCGTTAAGCACGGCAATCAAAGGTTCTATCGCGTGGTCTTTGTAGCTGGCGCATTCTTTCCAGTTTTGTCTTGCGACACAATACTTCGCCGCTTCGGCTTCATCGCGTGGCCGCCAGTGATATTTTTCCAGAGTTTCACTTGCTGCAAGCCGCGCATCGGAATACGGATCTTCAAGTAGAGTGACAAGTTGTTGCATAGCGCGCGGATGCACCAGTATTGCCATGGCCTTTGCGGCGCCAGCCCGCACATAATGGTTCTGATCCGACAAGGATCGGATAATCCTATTTATCACCTGAGGATCTTCATATTGCCCCAGAACACTGGCGGCTTCATTTCTAACAGAAGAATCTTCATCGCGAAGCGCTTCAAATAAAGGTTCGGCTGAATTTGGATTTTGAATGTTTCGCAACGATGCGCTGGCTGCATCCTTTACTTCCGGCGATGAATCCTTGAGTGCATTAGTCAACGGTTCTATCACTGCTGGATCGTCGAACTGACCTAATGCGGAAGCCGCGACCTGCCGGACAGTGCTATTTTCATCGGATAGTGCTTTTACCAGTTGATTGATAAACGTAGGTTCATGTACATGGCTTAATTCATCGATGGCGGTTCGGAACGCTTCTATAGATATGTCTCTGACGGAAGAATTGGTATCCCGAATCGCATTAATCAAATGCCGAATAACACGCGGATCTTTTTGTTTGCCAAGGGAAGCTGATACTTGCAACAGCGATTTGCGCGCAGTTTCCCGCACAAATTGATTCTCATCATTCAGCATGCTCACGATGGGATTTATCACCATGTGATCTTTGAGCCGGGCCAATGACTTGACAGCGGTTTCGCGTTCAACCCAGCTGTCCGATTCTAATGCTTTAGTCAGCGCGCCAATCGCCCTGGGATCCCTGATAGAACCCAAAGCCGCAATAGCTTCAATTCGCAAATCCTTGTCATGGCTTTCATTTATAATTTTAATTAGTGCTTCAACATTTTGTTGCCGTGCAAGCGTACGGACATCTGCTGTCGTTGCGCATCCAGTCAGAAAAATAATTATAATTAAATAGACGCTATATGTGCGAATCATGCTTACCAACCAAAATTAAAATTGGGGATTAGAATTTGCGGGCGCATCCGTGTTTGAGCGCTGATTCAGCAAGTTGTCACCGCTTTAAACCACGATGGAGCAGGAGATAAACTCGTCAGCGCTTGCCCGGTGAGTGTAAATAGACTTTACTATATTTTCGGCCGCCGCCTCAATGCCTTTTGTTTACTGCGTCACAAAATATTTCATCAAATCAGGTGTTAAGCAGAGCGGAGCCGTGATTTTTACGAATGAATATTCCCGTGGCCACACGCTATTACTGATTCAGCTCATGCAGCAAGCGTGTGATATACACACCTTTGGGTTGTTTTACAGCAGTAATTTTGATCTGTCCGTGGTATGAATTTTCCATAACGCCATTTATGGGTTGCACAGTTACCACAAATTCTGCAGCGCCTTCCGCTTTATCCATACCAAACTGCCATTTTACTTCATTGATCATTATCTTCCTGGCTTTGGTATTATTAAATAAATCCGCATAATCAGCCTTAATGCCTGGTTTGGTCTGCTGGTCATTGGTAATTGCATTATCCGCGAACAGAGCCATTAAACGGTTGATATCCCCTTCATTGTATGATTTGGCAAACTGATTGATCACGCTATCCAATTCACCTTTCGTCATTACTATGGTGGTTTCCGCTTTTTGTAAAAGTGGTCCGAAATCAATGGTTGCCGTCGTGCCGCTGATTGCGATTTGTTGACTGACATGTTGCACTTGAGCGGTTTGCGTAACAGTATTCGGCGTTTTCCTGAAAGCCATTTGATCTGAATTTGCCAGTTCGTTCGCAGTTTCGTTTTTCTTCGTGCCCGCGTTTGGAGTAGCCGCAACTGATGTGTTGGCAACAGCCCGGTGGTTTTCTACAGAAAGCGGTCTGTCTGAACGCATCGCTTCTCTTAAACGCTTGATCTCGGCTGTCTCCATGGGTTTCATTTCAGCGGTTTTAGCCAGCGTTTGCAAAAATCGATCATTTTGTTGCTGGAATACCTGGTCCAAAGACAATGCGGAACCTGATTGGCCGGTATTTTGATTTTGATCGGCTTGAACCATTACTTCCTGTTCCTCTGCAGGTTTATCTGCCACCTCAACTGTAGCTAAAGTTGCGTTCATGGCCGAGACTTCGCCGATGTTAGAATTGTTCTCTACAAGCAGGGCGTTAACGTTATCCGCGTCTGGTGCGCTATCAAAAGCATAATCTTGATCGCCCTCCGGACTGGTGATGGTGTCAGGCGAATGATTCGATATGGAACTTCTGGCGACAACCGGTGGTTTGATCGCAGGCTTTATGTCTTGAGAAATCGGGTTTTCATCGTGTCCAATGGAATCTATTGGCACAGGATTTTTTAACGCGGCAATATCGGCTTTATCACGGCTTTTTTCAACCAGGGTAGAAAGAAATATACTAATGGCGGTGATAGCCAGAAATATAATGACATGAAGTTTGTAGTTTGGCCTGTTAGAGCGATCTACAAATGCGTTGTGACCCATAAACGCTCACCTAATTAATACGACAACACTTAAAATCGGTTTTTTATTACACTGTAATTATTTTATGGTTACTTTTTTCCTGCATGGCAACAGCGGCAGGTTTTCAAAAATTAATAAACTTCAGACTGCGCCTATTTTGTTATCGAGCGGATCGCGCTTTAACAAACGTCACTTTTGCTGAAACGTTATTGCATGACCAGACCACAGCGCTAAAAATTGTTTCCTGGAGAGAATTGACGTTTTCATTTCAGCCTGGTCATAAATTAGCGCGCCAATCTCACTCGCCCGAATCAGCAAAAAGTAATGACCGTCTATATGTTTAACGACTGAAGGAAAATCACGATGACACAATGCCTGCCATTCCCTTGATACCACCCTGATTGTCAATCCGTGCTTTTCCGCAAACTGGAACGCGACCAACTCTGAAATTTCGTCAAGAGACTTGTTACTGCTATTTCCCGGCCGACTGGAATACAAATTGATGTCGAGTGCCAAGTTTGATACACAATTATTGAAAGTCGTGATACTTTGTTCACGCTTTTGATAGACGCCCTTCACGATTGCGATACCTCTTACCCTCCTGTTATGAAGGGCTTGTTTTTATCGTTCACTTTATCATTAAATACTAAAACTGGAATCGATTATCCCGATATCTCTGTTTTAGCTCTAGTGGTTACAAAATTTAACCAATCTTGCCATTTTTACGATTAATTGCGCAACCAATTTTGAAATACTATACGTATTGAACGGCATATTGATATGCAGAAGAAAAATATTGGTGTGTTGTCAGGTAAAAATACCGACGGCAATTCAATTGGATATAAAATCTACAAGTTTTATTTCTCAACAAGCATAAACGGAAATAACACGTAGGTATATACGTATTTCTGGTTCAGAAATTTCTTAAAAATAATTTCTTGAATGGTAAGTTGACGTGGCGCGCAGCCATCGGATTGATTTAATTCTAAATCATATAAAACTGACCCAGATCATGAAATTATCAGTCTTAGTCATATTAATATCTGCTTATTTTATGAATCGTTCAAAAGGATTGATGGTGGCAGAATATGGCGTATCGACGCTACAAGCACTTCAGTAATCTACACCACGAAATTTTAGTGACGCTACTGGTAAAGACGTTTTTATTATACCTCCTGTGGTTTTTATTCTTCCAGGAGCCTGACAACCAGCTCTCTGTCCAGCAACAAATCGAACGATCTTTTTTTGACAACACTCCCGCCCTGCATCCAATTCTGAATTCCAGCACTATTCAAAGCAAGGAGATGTTACATGGTAACTGAAACAGTGGTGGACTTATCGCGTCTGCAATTTGCCATTACCGCGATGTACCACTTTTTATTTGTTCCTTTAACGCTGGGACTAGCCTGGATCCTGGTGATTATGGAATCGGCCTATGTGATGACCGGCAAGGAAATTTATAAAGACATGACACGCTTCTGGGGCAAGCTGTTCGGAATTAATTTTGCTTTAGGCGTCACGACAGGCATAACCATGGAGTTCCAGTTTGGAACTAATTGGGCCTACTATAGCCATTATGTCGGTGATATTTTCGGAGTACCGCTTGCCATTGAAGGATTAATGGCGTTCTTTCTTGAATCAACGTTTATAGGACTGTTCTTTTTTGGCTGGAACCGGTTATCCAAAGTCCAGCATCTGGCTGTCACATTTCTAGTGGCGGTGGGTTCCAATATGTCCGCGTTGTGGATTTTAATCGCCAATGGCTGGATGCAAAATCCGGTTGGCGCGGAGTTTAACTATGAAACCATGCGAATGGAATTGAAGAGTTTTGCCGATTTGTTTTTCAATCCCGTCGCACAAGTGAAATTCGTGCACACGGTTGCCGCCGGTTATGTCACCGGAGCAATGTTCGTATTGGGCATCAGTGCTTATTACCTGTTGAAAGGACGCGACGTGGCTTTTGCGCGCCGCTCGTTTGCGGTTGCATCAGCGTTCGGGCTGGCATCCATTTTGTCCGTCATCGTGCTCGGTGATGAAAGCGGGTACGAATTAGGCGATGTGCAACGGGTCAAGCTGGCCGCCATAGAAGCCGAATGGGAAACACACTCCCCTCCGGCTGCTTTCACGGTATTTGGTATTCCTGATCAGGAAAAGCAAACCACCGATTTTGCGTTAAAGATACCCTGGGTGATGGGTCTTATCGCCACCCGCTCGGTTGATGAACCGGTGATTGGGCTGAAAGACCTCATCGCGTATCATGAAACACGGATTCGCTCTGGAATGATCGCCTTTGAAAATCTTCAGCGATTGCGCGCCGGTGATCATTCTTCAGAAACTAAACAATTGTTTGAACAATATAAGAATGATTTGGGTTACAGCCTTTTGCTCAAGCGATTTACTCCCAATGTTATTGATGCAACTGAAGAACAGATCAAGCAGGCCGCGCTGGAGTCCATACCGCATGTGGGCCCCTTGTTTTGGACTTTCCGTCTCATGGTAGGCGCGGGATTTTTGATGTTGTTCATATTCGCGACTTCTTTCTATTACTGCGCAAGACGGATTGCAGGTCAGAAACGCTGGTTGCTCAAACTTGCGCTGTACAGTATTCCCGTACCATGGTTAGCCGCTGAAGCGGGCTGGTTTGTTGCTGAGTACGGCCGCCAGCCATGGGCCATTGGTGAAATTCTGCCGACAGCGCTGGCAACTTCCAACCTGGGTACAGGCGATCTGCTATTCAGCCTCTCCGGCTTTATCGGATTTTATACCCTGCTTCTTGCCGCAGAACTTTATCTGATGTTCAAATATGCGCGCCTTGGGCCCAGCAGTTTGCATACAGGGCGTTATGATCTTGAGCGATCCACTGGTGGCAGCGAACCAATACTTCACCCTCAGCGCAAACTCGATTAAGGATGGAACGTTATGATATTCGATTACGAAACGCTTAAAGTAATCTGGTGGCTTTTTGTCGGGATTCTGCTGATTGGGTTTGCGATTACCGACGGTTTTGATTTAGGCGTTGGTACCCTGCTGCCGTTTGTCGGTAAGAATGACAAAGAACGCCGCGTAATTATCAATTCCATCGGACCAACCTGGGACGGCAATCAGGTCTGGTTTATTACCGCCGGCGGCGCGGTGTTTGCGGCCTGGCCCATGGTTTATGCTGCCGCGTTTTCAGGATTTTATATCGCTCTTTTACTTGTATTATTTGCATTATTCTTCCGCCCGGTTGGGTTTGATTATCGCAGCAAACTCGACAATGCCCGCTGGCGCTCGGCGTGGGACTGGGGCCTGTTCGCAGGCGGCGCCGTGCCCGCCCTGGTATTTGGCGTCGCATTTGGAAATTTATTGCTGGGTGTACCGTTTCATTATGATGAAGCCTTACGGCCAACTTACACCGGCTCTTTTTTTGAATTGTTGAATCCCTTTGCGTTGTTGACCGGCGTCGTGAGTTTATCGATGCTGATCATGCACGGTGCAATATATCTGCAACTGAAAACGGAAGCGGTCATCCAACAACGGGCGCAAAAAGCTGCTTTGTTATTTGGCGCAATAACCATCCTGACGTTTACAGTGGCGGGAATCTGGACCGCCAGTGGAATAACGGGGTATGTGGTCGTTGACATGCCTCCCGGCGGCGCGACACCGAATGTCCTGGAAAAAGTGGTTGAACAGCAACCTTCCGCGTGGTTAAACAATTATGGCACCTACTCCTGGATGACTTTGGCGCCATTGATTGCTTACCTTGGCATTGCGGCGGCAATCATGTTGTCACGCGTGGGCAAAACCGGATGGGCGTTTATCATGAGCAGTATGGGATTATCCGGCATCATTCTAACCGCCGGTTTTTCCATGTTTCCATTCATAATGCCTTCTTCGTCTGATTTCAAAAGCAGTCTGACGGTATGGGATGCCACGTCGAGCCATCTTACTTTGACGTTGATGTTCTGGGCGGTCTTGATTTTCCTGCCGGTCATCCTGGTATATACCTCCTGGGTTTATCGCGTCATGCGCGGGAAAGTGACAGAACAACAAGTGGAAGAAAACCAGCACACCCTGTACTAAGTCAATTGTGCACAAGGAGAATAAACATGTGGTATTTTTCGTGGATTTTAGGTGTGTTACTTGCGGTGTCGTTTGGTATTATTAATGTCTTGTGGCTTGAGTCTGAAAAATGTCTCGACAATGAGGATTAACCGTCTGTCAAATATCAATGCACTTTTACCTGGTCTCAACTTTCGTCCCATAATTTCCGGGGTCACTGTTCTGTTATGTGTTAGCTGTGCGCCCATTCAAGTCAAATTTGAATACAATAAAGACATAAATTTTGAAACCTACAAATCATATGCGTGGATCACGAACGAGCAGCCCGATATTGTCGATATCAACTTCGAAAAAGATGTTCTTGACAAGGTGGTAATAAACGCCGCGGACACTGAACTCAAAAGCAGGGGCTACTCCCTTAACAATGACAAAGCTGATTTCCTGGTGTCATATTTTCTGGTCGTGAACACAAAGACCGATGTATATGCGCTTGAAAATTACTATTCCAACATCGGTTACGCCATTTCTCCGGTAACCTCCAGCACGCGTGATTTTGAAAAACTGAGGAGTAACACCTACGAACAGGGCATTCTGATTATCGACTTCGTGGATGGTCAGACCAAAAAAAGAATCTGGCGTGGTTACGCGCAGTCCCGCATCGGTTTATACAAAGAAGCCGCTAACCAGGAAAAACAGATAACTACCGCCGTCACGAAAATACTCAATGAATTCCCCCCATAAGCCTTATGGATGATCGAAATTCTGTACGGCCAAACACAACCCCGATAAACGAACAATCGGTTCCGCAAGGGCAATGCATTAAGGTCCGTGCATTTATTAGAAATACAATAAGTTAGCAGCCAGTATCTGTTATCAAATCAGTTGTGGGGCGTGATTGCCAAGCCGAGTTTATATTTTATCTTCAGATAAAATATGATTGATAGACTTAAATTAATTATAACTTCGCGGAATTACGCTGTGCTAAGGTAACGCAATATTGGTCATTTATTATTCACCGAGTAGCGTAATGAATCAAAGAAGTGTAACGGCGCATGAATCGACAGCCACGGAGGCAATCTTATCAATTGACGGCCGTATCAAGCGCCGTATTCCGAATTATGAAACCGTAGTAGTTCCCATTACTGAAAAACGCGAAGCGAGCGGCACTCTAAAAGCAGTAAATGATGACTGCATCATCGTTCCGGTTTTGCTTGATTCGATAGTAATCGATCAGGAAAGCAATGCTTCTCCAAAAAGACGCGGAGTTTCAGTTATAGGTGTTGTTATCGTCCTCACTTTTATCTGGAGTATGTATTCCCTGTTCTTTCTTCGTAAAGAACCGGCGGTGACTGGAGAAATCGATCAGCTGCAACAAATCAGCGTCTCAACGCATGAAATAAATCATACCCAGCAAATTAAAAACATATCCGATCTCATCCTGCAGGACAAAAACTGGAATGATGCGCGTATCAACTCAATGCTTCAGCATTGGCGCAAACTTGATGCAGCGGAACGCGGGAAAGTGAAGAATTTTTCCTGGTTCCAGCATTTTACGTATTCACTCAATCAACAGGTTAAGCAAAATTCAACGAACACTCCGGCTGCAAGCCATGTCATGGAGAATTCGCCGTTGATAAAACTGGCTCTGGCTCTGGGAGTAACAAACAGCAAAGGCATGCCGCTAAGCAAACCCGGCGGCAACGCAAACTATCAGGCATTAATCGCCGAAATCAAAAATGAAATTACACAGGTTGAACGCGCTACAAAAAAATCTCAGGAAAATGCCCAGTCTGAAGCGGCCCTCAATGCCCAGCTCAGGAAGAAACTTGCTGCTCCATCCGAAAAAATCAAAACTCACCACGTTAGTGACCTGAGCGTGAAAGAACTGCTTGAGAACTACAAAGACGCGTACGAAAGCGGCAATTTACCTGCGATAGCGGAATTATTCGGTGTGAGTCTGTCAAGTGGTAGTGATAACGGGCTAAAAACCAATTTTGAAAATGTTTTTAGAAATTCATCAACGCGCACCGTGGCTTTTCATGACTATACCTGGGAACCGACCGCCAATGGCGCGATTATCAAAAGCAAATACAACGGCGTACTGGAGTTCGCGGGTGACAAAGGTACGCAAAATATTGTTGCCGAAGTAAAAATCGTTGCGGTTCAGAAAGGCAATCTGCTGAAAATCATAAGCTTCGAATTATTGAACTCGAGAGCCAGTGTTACTACTCCGAAACTGGATATCCCGTCTCAAAACATCAATTCTGACGAGCAGGAACATGCAGTGCCCCAGGTTCCGAATGCCGCGCAATTGCAGGATTTGACGACACAGCTTGTCACAGCATATGAAACGGGTGATTTAGCCCTGCTTACTTCCC
>JAKEGK010000253.1 GCA_022627515.1 Gammaproteobacteria bacterium | reverse complement strand
GCCAGATTCCGGCCAATTTCCAGCAGCCGGGAGTATTCCACACCGGACGGACACGCCGATTCGCAAGCGCGGCAGAGCAAACAACGATCCAGATGGAGCTGCGAATGAGCACTTACGGCGTTGCCTTCCAGCATCTGCTTTATAAGATAAATACGGCCGCGTGGACCATCCAGTTCATTGCCAAGCAATTGGTAGGTAGGGCAGACCGCATTGCAAAATCCGCAATGCACGCAGCGCCGCAATATATCATTGGCGATCCGGCCTTCCTCCGTCCCGGCATAGCTTTTGACAAAGGTGGTACGCATCAGAACTTGTCCTCATACAGGCGATGCCGGTTGAGAATTTTTTCCGGATCAAATGCCGTTTTTAATTTCTGATGAATTGCCATCAGGGCGGGAGGCAATGGATGAAATACGCAATACGGTTCCCGTTGCTCCCAGTATTCTTTATATTTAAACAACGTGGCATGCCCGCCTTCCGCCGCCACGGCGTCCCGCACATCATGGGGTGTTGCGTCCGTTTTCAACCAGCGTAAAGCGCCGCCCCAATCAAATAACCAGCTTCCCGGCAGACCCAAATGCAGGGTCGCCGGCGCCAGGGACAAGCGCCACAGCGGTATGTCGTCGTCGAAGAAAAAATGCCGCTGCTCCTTGATCTGCTGCCAGAAGGCGGGGCCCTGTTTTAATTCATCGCCAGCAATTTTTTTCCTCGCCGCGCTTACACCCTGCACAGCGCCGGATAAACGCATTACCACCGCTTCACCATCATAAACCGCCGCCGACAACGGCAACGGCTGTCCTGCCCTGGCATTCATGATATCAATGGCTTCATTTATGTGAGCCGGCATCGCCAGCGTTACTTCCGCTTCAGGAGATGGCAGCACTTTTAATGATACTTCCAGGATTACGCCCAGAGTTCCTAAAGCGCCGGCCATCAGGCGCGGTACATCATAGCCGGCCACGTTTTTAATGACCCGTCCGCCAAACTCAATAACCTCGCCTTTACCTGTTAATATTTTGCAGCCCAATACAAAATCTCTGGCGCTGCCCGCAAATGGACGCCGCGGTCCGGAAAATCCGCAGGCAATAGCGCCGCCCAACGTTGCTGTCTCGCCAAAATGCGGCGGTTCAAAAAGCAACATTTGTCCATGCCGCGCCAGCGTGGTTTCAATTTCCATTAAAGATGTGCCGGCTCTTGCGGTGATGACCAGCTCCTCCGGTTCATATTCCACAATACCGCGGTGTTCCCTTACAGAAAGCACGCTTCCTTCACAGGCGTTGCCATAAAAAGACTTGCTGCCGCCACCCTGAATAACCAAAGGTGTTCTGGCCTGCAGCGCGTGCTGGACCTGTGCCTGCAACTGTTCAGTAAGATCACTCATGGCATCGTAACAGCGGTGCGTCCGTCAAAAGCGTTCCAGTTCAGGAAACGGCAGTTTGCCGCCATGTACGTGCATCGCGCCCAACTCAGCGCAGCGATGCAATGTTGGAACTGCTTTGCCGGGATTCAGTAATTGTTTTTCGTCGAATACCTGCTTCACAGCATGAAACTGCCGCAGGGCAAGGGGGGAAAACTGCACGCACATCTGGTTGATTTTTTCCACACCCACTCCGTGCTCTCCGGTAATGGTTCCACCGGCTTCAACGCAGAGCTCCAGTATTTTTCCGCCAAGCTGTTCCACTTTTTGTAACTCACCTTCTTTGTTAGCATCATAGAGAATCAACGGATGCAGGTTACCGTCCCCGGCATGAAACACATTGGCCACCTGCAACCGGAATTCCCCGGATAACTCGCTGATGCGCTGCAATACATAAGGTAACTGGTGACGGGGAATCGTGCCATCCATGCAGTAGTAATCCGGCGCGAGCCGCCCTACAGCTGGAAACGCCGCCTTGCGGCCTTTCCACAATAATTCCCGTTCAGCATCATTGGAGGAAACCCGCAGGGAAGTTGCGCCGCTATGCCGCAGCAATTCCTGAACCTTTTGAATCTGTTGTTGCACCTCCGCCCTTGCGCCATCCAGTTCACATAACAGGATTGCAGCCGCGCTGGTAGGATAACCCGCATTCACAAAAGCTTCACTGGCTCGAATGGCCGGGTTATCCATCATTTCCAGCCCAGCGGGCACAATACCCGCTGCAATAATGCCGCCCACCGCCTGGCCGGCTTTTGCCACATCATCGAATGCCGCCATGACAAGCTGCGCATACTCCGGCTTTGGCAGTAGCTTTACCGTGATTTCAACGATGACCACTAACATTCCTTCAGAGCCGCACATTAACGCCAGCAAATCGTAACCGGCGCTGTCAAATCCGCTTCCTCCAATTGTAAGCACGTCACCACCGATGGTCACGACCTTTAACTGCTGGACGTTATGCACTGTCAGCCCGTATTTCAAACAATGCACGCCACCGGAGTTTTCCGCGACATTCCCGCCGATGGAACAGGCGATTTGCGATGATGGATCCGGCGCATAATAAAGGCCATAAGGCGCAGCGGCTTCTGAAATGGCAAGGTTGCGCACGCCTGGCTGGACACGCGCGGTGCGATTGAGTTGATCAATATCGAGAATGCGATTGAACTTCGCAAGGCTGAGCAGGACTCCATTGGATAAAGGTAAAGCGCCTCCGGATAATCCTGTACCCGCGCCTCTGGCAACTACCGGAATTTCCAGACTGGCGCAAAGCCGGATGATAGCCTGCACCTGTTCAATGGTTTCGGGTAACACCACCAGTAGCGGCAATTCACGATAAGCGGATAATCCGTCACATTCATAAGGGCGCAGCTCCTCTTCCGAAGAAAGTATTGCGCTATCCGCCAACCAGCCTTGCAGTTTATTTATGAGTAGTTGTTTTTTGTTTTGATCGTTCACGGTATTTTGCTATGCGGCGCTGTCTGGTTATAGTCCGAGCAACCATTTCCGGCGCAGTGGTTAAAGATGAGAATTGATTATATAAATCGTGATAGCTCAACAGCAACTGAATTGGCAAGGTTTACCAGATTAATTTAAAAATAAGAAACTGAAAGCACACAATTAACAGGTCTATATTAAACGGCGCTTGCGTTCAGCAAACAAGACAAGTAAAACCGCGGCTACGTGAAGCAGATGCAACGGCATTAGTTTTAACGGTAATTGCGGTTCAACAGATTTAACCAAGCACCATTCAGATCTACTCGGTGTTACCGTTGCTTGTTTTCGTCATATCGGGGCAACGCCCGCCTAACGGCATTTGCCGCTACCGGATTGGGCACGATGCTTGGCCGCAATAAAGGCAGAATGGGGAACATATAAGAGGTCCGCAATTTTTCGCACCAGCGCTTCTTCGTATTTTTCCAGTACAGTGTCTGAATAGGCGATCTGCCACATCAACTCAATAATTTTTATTTTATCCTCCGTTGAAAACCCCTTGTTGATTAACGAAGTGAATTCATAGTAACAGGTCGCATTTTTCGCTTCTGTTTCCGCAAGGCTCACCAATTCCGCAGTTTCACTTTCATTCAGCCCTAAAAATTCCTGCACATGCCTGGCGACAGTCTGCAGCTCTTCATCGCGCACGTTAAAGTCAGCCCGCGCCGTTTCCAATAACAAGGCCACCGCGGCCACGTTCATGCGGTGTTGCTGTTGCAGGTTCGCCTCTTCCGCGAATACCTGTATATGGTCTTCAAAGAATTTTTTGATTGTGCCTAACATATGTTTACCGAATAAAATCCATTGGAAGTATATGTAGATCCTGATGTAGCAAACCTGGAACACTTAGATTTAGCCACGGTCGTTGCCTTGGCGGAGTAAATGCCTTATTTTTCTCTATTTTATGCAATGAGAGAATATGCCCTGCTGTCGAACTTAAAAAATTGCAGTAAGTCCAATATCTAATAATTGTGACGCAATCAGCGATTACTTATTCTGTTCCCGGCCTTTTGTTCATTATAAGTGTTCGCAAAATAATTATGACCGGAGGAATTAATATATGTTGCGCGGAATCTCCCAGGGCCTGGCTTTTGGCTGGATTTGTTGCGCCGCCTTGCTCGCATCAGTGGCAGTTGCCAGCGAAGATCAAGCCAAAATTGACTACATCCTGAAGATGGAGACACCTCCATTAGGGGTTGTTTTCGAGATTATTGAAGGCAGTCCCAATGATCTGGATTGGGCTGTCCCCCGGGTGGTGAAATTTTCCAGGCAACTACGCGACAGATTTCCCAATCTTGCCATTGCCGTGGTTTCCCATGGCAAAGAGCAGTTCGGCTTGATGACATCCGAAGCCAAAGCAAAATCCGAGGTTCACAAATCCGTTAAATCATTGACCCAGGAACAGGATATTCCCGTGCATGTGTGCGGAACCCACGCTTCATGGTACGGCAAAGGTGAAAAGGATTTTCCTGACTATGTCGATGTTACCCCGGCCGGTCCCACGCAAATCGCAAACTACGAAGACATGGGTTACGAAAAAATTATTTTGCAAGAACCCAAAGACTGATTCATCGGTTCAAGTCCTCAAGTTATGATGGTTATCTGATTGGCAGTGTTAACCGCTCCCGGTTGGGTTCACTGAGATTTTCATCACCATTTAACAGCATTGGTAACTTTTTTTCCGGCACGTCACTTTCGAACTAAATCTGTTTAAAAAACGAACACTTAGCACTAAACTGCGAACCTTAACATAGTCTTAATCATTTTTCAGAAAATAGAATAGGTTATAAGCGAACATTTGCTATTTTTTTGACCAATTTTTAAGTGGTAGACTGGGCACTTCTTACGAAATACAGCGAAGCGTGAAGCCATACATTCACCTGCTGTAAAAAGACAAGCATAATTCCGGGAGAGACCGGATTTTCAGGAGTAGCCACTTAATGCAAAACCATAATCAGCCTAATTTCCGCTCCATGCCCCGCGTATTTCTGCTTGTTTTTCTCATGGCTGCGCTCTATGCGTGCAGTACAGCATCTTCAATGCACGCGGCCCCTGAGATGATACTCAGCGGAAAACGCAGCACTGATGCGAGTGTCAGCGGCTATGTCGTGGAAGGTGATGGCGCTACTCCACTGTATAACGCCACCGTCGCGGTTTTAGGCAACCACTCGTCAATACCGGGCAGCATTAACGACAAATCCTGCCCGACACCGGCAAAACCGCATGTTAGCTTTACCTGCACGAGAGAAGACGGGTCCTTTTCCCTGGATCTGTCACAGGCGCGGGAATTTCCGGTTACCATCACGATTGAAAAACTGGATGAAATCCGGGAAATCACCCTTGAGCTGGATGATCTCAACTCCGGTATCGGTACGATTGCCATGATACGTGAAGATACTCAACCGAAGGAAAAGGTCGCCGTTGTCATGGATTTTTACAATCCCTTGCAGGAAATCCAGGAGTTCCTCGACGCCAATCCTTCCCAGACACAAGATGTTAAATTGCAGTTGATGAACGAATATCAGAATTTATTTGAGATTAATGGTGATGGCAGGGATATCGCTTACCCTACTTTTTATTCCCTGTTTATCGATGCGGATAACAATGGACAAGCTGACATCTTCAACTATGACGTGGTATATATCAATAGCCGTCAAAAATCGGATCTTGCGCTCCTGGACCAGTCCATCAGGCAGCAATTAGTGGATTTTATTTCCAATGGCGGAAACCTCAATATCACGGAATGGAGCGTTCAACTGGAAAAGGAAGAACCGTCCCTGGACCAATATATATAATCAGCTGTTAATGCATTAAAAAAAAAGAGGCCGACAAGGCCTCTTTTTAGTTCCAGGAAATGCGGAATCCGTCCGCCAACTACTCTTTCAACAGATCTTCCCAATACTCTTCCGGCATATCCTGGGCTAACGCCAGGGCGCCATCGGCGCTGGCATAGACAGGATCATCGACCACGCTGACTTTGGTTGGCCCGTCCTCAGACAGAACGTTTTCAATGTACTTCGCCAAACCCCGGATCTGGCTGCCGCCACCTGCCAGCACAATATTCTCACGGACAATTTCCTGGTATTCCGGATCGAACTTGGCAATCAGCTCCATCGTGTTCTCAATAATAGCCGGTAACACACTTTCACAGGCGCGGCCCATTTCCTCGGTAATATCATGGAGCATGATACGGCCGGCGACAGGAATCTCCACTTCAATTTTCCCTTTTACCGTGCCTACGTAACTGTGCGCTTCCTTGAAATTGCGCACCATATTGATATTGAAGTCGGATTCGGGGTATTTATCCTTCAACATGTGATATAACTGCTGGTCAATGTAATCACCCGCGGTGACAATCGTGCGCTGGTCTTCATCCGTCGGCATGGCGCCGTGCATAATGCAAAAATCTGTCGTGCCAGCGCCGATATCTATCACAATGGCATTATTCAGCAGGCCCCTGCCGTATGCGGCGGCAAATGGTTCCGATACCACCATCAGGGAATCGACATAATCCTGAACCGCGCGCTTGATTGCCAGTTTATTGGCGCGCAGCGATTCCGCCGGCACACCAACTACCGCGTAGATCTCCTGACTCTCCAATGCGCCCACCAGTTCGAGCAAGTGCCCCACCAGTTCCTGTACCGCTTCTTCATCACGGGAAATGCCTTCTTTTATGACACCGTGTTCCAGCGGACGCACCAGCTCCACTGACAAACGGTTATCCAGGGCTTCCTTTCCGAACAAAACCGGTTTACCCAGTACTTTTTCCGAAATAAAGTCTTTTGGCCAACCGACATAACTGGCAACCCACTCGCGCGCGCCATTGCTTGCGGATATCGCGCTGCGCGAGGTTCCTAAATCGATACCAACTCGCATCTTATTGCTGCTGCTGCGCTTTGGCGAGCTCTTCTTTTTCGCCATTCCTTTTGCCTCCTACACTGGTGTTTTTATTCAAGTACGACACTATGCCTTTTTCCAGAAACGCTGCGATGTTCTCTCGATACTCAGCCGTTTTTAACCGTTGTTCTTCTGCCGGATTACAGAAACACGACACTTCACTCAGAATACTCGGAGCATCCAGCCCAAGCAGCACCACAAAGGGCGCAGACTTGATGCCATGATCTCTGGCCTGCTTGTTGATTTTTTTCATTCGTCCATACAGATTGGATTGAACCGAATGCGCTAACTGGCGAGACTCCTGAAACTTTAACGTATCACCAATTTTTTGAATTATGTCCTTGAACTCTCCATATTCGTAATGCGAATCCGCATTTTCCAGTTTGGCCAGGCTGGCCACCGTGGTGTCATCCGTTGGCCCGAAATAATACGTTTCTATAAAACTGTGTTCGCTTGGAAAATAATTCACATGGATTGATATGAATAAATCCGCCTGGTTGGCATTGGCATACTCAACACGGTCGTTCAGGGAAATCGTGTCATCACCCTCCCGCGTCATCAGCACTTCAAAATGCTCATGCTTGCGCAAGCGACTCCGCAAGCGTTTGGCGATTTCCAGGGCAACATCCTTTTCGAATACGCCCAAATTACCCACCGCACCCGGATCTTTTCCGCCATGTCCGGGATCAATCACGATGGTGTTCACACCAAGACCGAACAACTCGGCAATCGGCATACCCGATTCAGCCAATGCTTCGTAGTTACCTGGATCCACATCAATGTCGTCCAGCCCGGGTATCGCGAGATCCTCCAAGTTATCGACATCTGGTAACTTTTTTTGAAGTGTTTTTGGAAAACTTTTGGGATCTGTCTCCGAAACAACTGATTTTTGGCTATCTAATGGTGCTAATCCCGGTACTTTTCCGGTCGAAACTTGCGCAGTTCCGGTCAATGGCGCGCCGCCGGAAATCTGGCTCGGTGCTACTCCGGAAGTGACTCCGCCAGGCGCTTTGTTAAAGGAACCTAGCCAATACATGAATATCCCGCCAAGCAAAACCACACTTGCGGCGCTTATAAGCGACAACGGGTGCAGTTTTCGTTTTTCTAAAGAGCGCGCTGATGGTTTGTCAACTTTACGGGCTTCGCCTTTCCCTGCAACCCACAAATTCTCCTCATAAATACCCTTGAGAATTTCCCGTTTGTCCGATTGCTTAAACACTGCTTATCCTGATTGACTTCATTGCGCTGCCAGCCTGTTCGAAAACCAGGATACTGCCCGGTCTGTCATCATTTTTCTTTCAAGAAAAATGCCAAATGATCAACAGGATATGGAGATCATCGTCATCGCGCTACGTCATGGGTAAATTAGTGAAGCGAATAACAAGCAGAATTTATCATTTCCCATTCGTTGAACCTGACTTTCCAGTCTTCGATTTCAGGAGATGCATATCCGGCACACGCATACATACCTGATCAGTATGGCATATTTTCCATACTTGAAACGCAAATGATTACGTAACTAAGATAAAACTACAAATTTACGGCCGCATCTTCGATAATGTGATGCGTGTCACGACGCTCCAATGACGAATTTGCATAATCCTTAAACGTTTTTAAGTTATATCAACGGTACTACCGCACAAAATGATCTTTTACTCGCGATCTGACAATCTTAAATCTAAATCTTTGAGATGAAAAACCGCTGTAGTTCCAAACAAAACTTGCTACCTAGTATAGACTGGTCTTTCGGGCGCCGGTAATGCCAAATGCTCTTTGAGTCAAATGTTCCGGCGCAGCTGAGCAGGAAAAGAGCAACCGTTGATTCGTGACACCTTTTTGATCATATTGTATTGAGTACTGCACATGGCGATACCCAAAGTAAAAAACAATTTTGATGAGACGCAGAAAATTCTGCAGTCATTTTCGAAGGCCCAGCTTTCACACATCAATACGGCGTCGATCAAGAAAAACTCGTTTCAGTTTTTCTCCATAACCGCGTTCCTGTATGGCGCCATACAGCAGCTGGGAAAGCAATCCACCCTGCCTGCGCAACTGGTGAATAAGTACTTGTGTAATGTGTTGTGTGATGCCTTCAATCTTCCGCAATATAACGGCGAAGGATTGGTAAGTTCCATCAACCGCATGATGGAAGAATATTACCTGATGGAAAACATCTATCATGAGGGGGAAGCGGCAGCGGAACGCTGGCTAACGAATGACGAAGCTGACTGCACGGAATTAAAAACACTGCTCGGGAATTACCAGGAATTTACCATGCTCGACATGAAAGCCGCCGGAATGAAATCCAATACACCGGAAATTAAAGCAGCGTATGGTTCAGACATGGCCAGTACCAGATCTTCATTGGCAATATCGGTGCTAAAAGCAATTATAATTATCGGCGTGTTAATGGGAGCGGCGTATTACTTGCTGGGACCGGACCTTTTTTAAATTCCGCTTTACCCTCAAATCGAATCCGCTGGATTCTTGAGCGAAACATCAAACACACTGGTTGGCGGATGCCCCGGTATGCGGCGTGGCAGCGCGCTTACACAGCTATCGTAATTTAGCTAAGTCAGACGCTGGTTATGACTGCTGTTTTCAGTCGTCACTCTTATTGCTCAAATCCTTTCGCGGTAATTTTGTGCCCAATGAGTTTCACATCGCTGCCGTCAACAGGAAGAATAAAAGTCACAATATGGCGGGCTTTCTTGTCTCCCTCATGGCGGGTTTCCAACTGGTATATAAAAAATTTGCCACTGTAGCGGGTGTCAGCCTGCCTGCTTCTGATTTTGAAAGCCTCAATTGGCCCCATGAAATCCAGGAATTGCCGCAGCCGCAATGCCCACGCTTCCCTGGGTATTCCTTTGTAAAAGTCCTGCGAATAAAACGTTAATGCCGCATCGACATCTTTAGCCTGCAAGCTGGAAAAAAGTTTATTCACTTCCGGCTCCAGGTCGAGATCCGGCATCGGTGCATTACAACCAGCCGACCACAGTACCAGCATCAAAATCAGCCATCGGATCGACGGTTTTGTAATTGTGAATAGCATTAAAATAAGTTACCTGTCGGCAAAAAAAGGATTACTTGAAACGTGAAAGACGCCGCAACCGTAACATAAATAACGTGAGGTGAGAACAAGAATCCTGACATCACTGCATCACAGGGCAGGAAATTCGCGCCGGCGGGAGCTACGAGACGGCCATCCGAATGAAAGAGGACCCGTGATTAACCATCGCAACGCGTCAACGTTTAACGCTTACTGCTGCTGAAGCAAAATTTAAACGCTGGCGGTCAAATGAAAGAATACAAAAATGCTGATAAAAACCAGATTGAAAATAAAAAGTTGCAAATCCAACATGTCCCCAAATCCCTCAAAGATAATGCCTGTCAAACAATATCGGTTGTATTGCTTATATTATCGTTCGTACGCGATTGGACGGGCATTATTTCAAATTTGATTAAATTTTGTCAATCCGGCCAATCTGGATACAACATTAAACAGTTGTAAATAAAGTTTTATTTTATAATATTTTATTGTTGTCCTACATTGGCAGGATGCGATAACTCACTACGCATTGCAATAATATCACTTAAACTAAAATCCCTTAAGAGGCGCGTATATTTTTCGTCGACTCCCAGCAGCTCGGACGAGGCGCAGGCGTCCCGCTCGGACAACCACATTTCAACCACCCAGCTTGCCGCAGCACGGCTCGCCCATTTCGGGATTAACTTTTCATCCCTGAGCCAATCTTCAATGAAATAAGTGTCCGCATACACCTTATTGGCGCGCAGCACGATTCCCTGTTCGATCTGTTCCAGTGATAGCCCAAACGAACTATTTAGAACGGTTAGTAGATTCATTGACTTAAGTCCAACTCCCTTTCGGATCTTGTTAATGAAAGCTAATTTTCCATTTCTAACTTCCCTAAACGTCCAACTTATACCGCCACAGCCGGTTAGTCAATTTCCACAAAGCGCATTTCCACCCGCCGGTTAAGCGACCGGCCTTCCTGTGAATCATTAGAGGATACGGGCTGCGTCGCCGCATAGCCGCGTGTAGTCAACACCTTGGGACTGATACCCAGGTCCACCAGAAACTGGGTGGCCATACGCGCCCGATTCAGGGATAACTGCTGGTTAATCGTATCGGAACCGGTATTATCGGTATGACCGGCGACTTCTACGCGCATCCGGGGATGTTCCAGCAGGGTTTTCGCCACCCCTTGTAAAGTCTTTTGGGCGCTGGCGCTTAACTCGTCACTGCCAGTGGTGAAATGCACGCCCAGCAATGTCACCACTTCGATGACATGGCAACCCATGTACTCCACTTTCACACCGGGCGGTGTTCCGGCGCACAAGTCCTTGCTGTCAACTACACCATCATTATCGGAATCCCATTCACAGCCATTACCGTCGACGCTCACATCCCTGATGGTGTTACCGCACCGGTCACGGTAATCAGGCACACCATCCTGATCGTCATCGAAGCCGCATCCCCGCTCGTCGACTTTTACACCGCGTGGAGTTCCGCGGCAGGCATCGTGGGAATCAGCAACGGTATCGCCATCCGTATCCAGCGCACAGCCTTTGATATCCACCAATGTGGCGGGCAACGTGTCTTTACAATTGTCATCAGTGTTAATCACGCCGTCGTTGTCATCATCCGCCAACAGATTACTTTGCCCCTTAAATGCCACCGCATCTGCCTGTGCTGCGTCGATTTTTGTCACCGCAGCATCGGTCTTGGCGCTTTTAGTTAATGCGCAACCGGCGAATAAAACCTGAAATACCAGAGAAAATGTGATGATTGATAGTATCTTAACGCTCAATTTATTGTTCTTATTCATGCTTGAACCCCTGTTTGTACAGAAGCTATTTGTAGTTTTAATTTTTGTTGATTTTATTGTTATTGTTTATTACATAAAGCTTGAAAAAATTATAGTGACATAGGGTACCAGAAAATAAGCGGCTTCTCACTCCGGTTCTATCGTTGCATTCACTTGCTGAAGCGATGCGAATGTTGCAATATTCAAAGGATCGCCGATAGCCTTACCTAAAGAATTTAAAGTTCTTTTCCGGACAATGGGTATTTTCGTTTTGAATTCAATGCAATAATAAGGTTATTGTGCTTCCTCCATGGTAATACCTTTACTTGCCTTGGCGCTTAAACCAAGCCAACAGCCTGGGTACTGCGCAGACATTAAGCGCCAAACATTGCAAGGCAGTCGCAGGATCGGTTTGCATCCGTGCAAAATGATAACGGCGCCAATGTCTGAAGGCAGTGCAGCACCAGGTTATGCAACTGAGCAGGTCGCTGCACAATCCCCTAGGGATGAACGCCTGTTGCGTACAGGTTCCACTCAAGTTTACGCTGCTCGGGTAACAATTC
>JAKEGK010000252.1 GCA_022627515.1 Gammaproteobacteria bacterium | reverse complement strand
GTGTCGAAGGGATGAAATTGGTTGCGTGACGTTGTGTGTAATCAAGACAAAACGAGAAAAGGATGACTAAACATGGCAATGGCGTAAAGCGCCCTCGTCACTGATGGTTGAATTGTAGGCGCTTATATGGACAGGTCAATGTAGATTTAGGTAGAATTTTACTAGAGAAAAGTGAGCGTTTTGGCACTAAAAACCTTATCCCTGCAACGTGTTATTATCAGCGGCGGCGTGGGACAACTGCCGCATTTGCTGCCGCGGGTTCGACAAAGGATACGCACGCTGATCAACGGCTATATAAAATCGCATGCCATTCTTGAAAATATTTAAAGCTATATCATCCCCCCAGGGCTTGGGGCGCGCGCAGGCGTACTCGGCGCAATTGCGCTGGCGCAAGATGCATTGCAATCAAGCAAATAGAAATGGAAAACAATACGGCATGAATTATGTGTAAGCTCCCTTCAAAGAGATATAATGATGGGCCTAGACGCCGAGAGCAGATATATTTCCCGAAAACACCTGCAAGTACAAACTCTATTCAGGCTTGTTCGTCTTGCTGAAGCTCAAGCCAAGTATCTTACCATATACCTTCCCCCAACTCTTCTGACGGGCACTCGCCTCCTATGCTTTTATCACCCCAGTGTCCGAGCTCTTGTCTGAATTTCAGCGTTTTTTTGTTTGACAAAACAGAATAAATGTGATACCTTGACGACAAGACATAAAAATGCCCAGTGCTTGCTGACGAGCCCAGAAAATTTTTCAATATGGTTTTGTAAGCTTGGCCTTGTCTGCGCAAAAATATGTCCGCTCTCAAGAAGTTCTTCATCCGATAAATTAGACCGATCACACAATGGAGATATAATAATGAAAGCCAAACTTTTCCTTCCGCTTTTCGCACTCGCAATGGCTGTTTCCATGGCCAGTTCATCATTGCCATCCGGACAGATCAATGCTGCTAGTAATTCCTCCTGTGCTACAGTTTCTGGACAAACCATCTGTAGGTGGACAGGTAAGACAAAGGTTGTCTACAGACGCACTCAATACTATTGTCGCTGTTACAGAGCTACCAACTCAACGCCAGTGTATTGGTACAAGTGGAGTTACTATAAGGACTGTAGATAGAACTATTAAATCGATTTTCTAAGCAAAAAAACCGCCCAACATAACGGGCGGTTTTTTGTCGCCAAATCAGAATTATCAATTGTCTTCTTGGTGTTAGGGAAATCGAATCAATTTACTGGTTTGTGTACACCTACTTCCAATCCCTGTGTTCACAATATCTCCTTTTTTGCTAAGATAAAAGGTGCAAGAATCAGAAAGGCCTAATTGAATATCATCAACACCGTCACTGTCAATATCCTGAAAAGACACAACATCAATCCTGATGTCTTGGGGGAGCATATAGTAATACCATGCCTCGGTGCCCCTGGCTTCCATGCCCAACCAAGGCGGCGCCTCTCCTGTTATGTTGTTCCCTTCCAGTAAAAAAACAACGGGAATATTTCCTTCCTTTTTCAAACTTCCGGATAAATGATTATTTACGCCTGAAACAATAATCTCCTGTATTCCATCCTCATCGAAATCCTTTGCATACAACTTGTATAGAAACCCCGGATGCCAATAGATTCCACTTCTCTTAATCTCGCCTCCCGCATAGGAAAGTATCGTCACCATCGAGGGGTACCAATAGATGCCATTAACGATTGCAATAATTTGTTTATTGTCGCCAGGATATAGCTTTGCAATTTCAAAATCTATGATTCTTCCTTGTTCTGTAAGCCCAGGCATATAAATATCAGTTTCCCAGACATTGAATTCATCAATTATTTTGCCTGAGTCCCCATCAAAAATTGTCATGTAACCGATTTTGTCCCCAGTATTTCCCATTCCAACAATTATTTCAGCTTTTCCGTCTTCATCCAAATCATCAAGAAATACTTTGGTAATTGGTGAAGCCAGTTTCTTTCGCCACTTGATTCCCCAGGCATTATTGGCGACTAGAACGTCGCTGCTAGTTGGGTCAATCGCCACGTCGGTGACTTTCCGCCACCCGATATAATAGATTAGTATATAAATTGATGCAGCCACCAACGCCAACGTTATTCCTATCACTGCCGCCCACTTCCTGCGACGTAAAAGTTTTCCTCGCTGGATACTTGTCTGCACATATTCCTGCTCGGCTAGAGTAAGATCACTGCCTCGTTTTTGTAGCCAGTCATCCGCCGTCTTCAATTCGCGGCCGCGCAACAACTGCTCGAGATCGCGCTTTCCGTCACTCGTTTCAGAATCCACCCAACGCCGGCGGGAGCCTTCCATCCCCTGTTTCCAAGCAAGGAAGTCACGGTTTGTATCCACCCATTCCTGTAATTGTATCCACTCATGTACCAGTGCGTCGTGGATCATTTCCACAGTTTCGTTGCCATCAACAGAGCTGGTTACGAGTAAACGCCGATCGACGAAATACTTTACGATTCGCCGTACCATCTCCGACTCGCCAAGTTCTTTGAGCGACATTCGGCGGCTTGTATCTGGCAAGCTCTGGCTCTTATCACCCAAACGCACGAGTCCAATTAGGATCCGCTGCGCCAGTGTCCGATCCGCCTTAGGCAGATCCGACCAAGCATCGTCGGCCCAGCGCGCTAGGCTGCCAGTCACACCTTCGATATCCAGGTACGCATCGTGAGTCAGCAGTCCATTCTGACGCCTTTCCCATAATTGTGTCAGAGTAAACTCCAGTAACGGCAAGATGGCGCTGCGTTTTTCACCCGTCTTTATGTTCGGCACAGCTTCCCCCACATCTTTCAAAATAGCATTGGTTAATCCATCTTCCAGCCTGAGCCCCATGACCTGTGCCGGTTTCTCGATAATATCCACCAGTTCCTGAGGTTGGAGTGCCTCCGGTACATCGACAGGCGCCTTGTGCTCTGAATATGCCAGCGAGGGTGCCAACCGATTGAAGGTACTATAGAATTCGTCACGCATGGCTGTGAGCAGCAGGAAACGCGAACTTTCAAGAGCCCCGGCCAGTTCTTCAACAAATCGTTCTCTCAATTTATCCGGGCAAGCTGTAAAGAGTTCTTCAAACCGATCCACCACCAACAACAGGCGTTCAAACTGCGGGTGAGAGTTCAGATAAGTTTGGACAACATTTTCGATAC
>JAKEGK010000251.1 GCA_022627515.1 Gammaproteobacteria bacterium | reverse complement strand
GCGGCTGCGCGATGTGCGCCGCTATGTCAAGTCATTGCTTATTATTTTTTTACTTTTTCTCCTATGAGACTCTAAACTCTAGTACTTTAATTTATGTTAATAAATAATCCCGCACAGGGAGCGGCTATTTAATGTAACAAAGTAGAATTAGTTAAAAGGAGAGAGTAATGATAGGTCGAATAGTAGTCAGTATTGGGATGTTTTTTGCGGGTTACTACATTGGCAAACAATACGGTTTGACTGAGCAAATTCGCAGGGATTTGTCGGAAAAACGCAATCAAAAACAACCGGCCGGCAGCACCGCGGAAAAATCCGGCGCTGTACAGCAACCCCCTTTACAACAAACACCGCCCAAGAAAAAACATCGCGTTACCCAGTAACCGGGAACGGACGGTTAACGGCCGGCTATTTATGATTATTGATAATCGCTTCAACTATGCCGAATGTTTAAGCCGGTTGTCCACCTGAAAAGACAGGTGCTCGCAATTGCCGAATGCCAGTGATTCCACTTCCCGAAGAGTCAGGCCATTAAACCGGGCCGCGAATACCCGCATGGTCTCTTCATGCGCCACGATCAGGATGTTCTCGTATACTTCCATCAGCAACACATCGATAAACGCATTGATGCGCCGTTGAAACTGCCTCAGGGATTCGCCGCCCGGCGGCACAATATTAAACCGGTCACGGCCGGTGGCGGCGAAATACTCCTCCACTGGTTTTCCATCAAACCCGGATCGAATGTCATTCAACTCCTCGCATTCAATAATTCTTACTTTATGGTAATCGTTGATAAACCTCGCCGTTTGACGGGTACGCGGCAGTTGGGAAACAAAAATAACTTCAAAGGGTACAGCTGACAGTTGCTTTGCCGCCCGTTCCGCCTGTGCAATGCCTTCCATGGTTAGATAGACGTGCCGCGCAGGATTGTCGTTGCAAAGACCCAAAACGTTATAGCTGGTCTGTCCATGACGGATAATATGAATATTCATAGTTTCTCACTACAAAGTATTTGGAAGTTTATCTAATGGCGGCCGTTATTACGGAATCAATCCTAACGGCTGGTTGTGTGACACCGTGTGGTGTCTACTGATTTTTCTCTTGCATAACAATATCGGCCGCAAGAGAGGCGCGCTTGACCAGAATTATTGATGCAAAACTAAATGGTCCGGATGACAAATTCGGGTAAGTTTTTTGAACTACATCACGCTTTGGCGCAGGAAAAAAGTAAAGCCGGAGCTGTTTATACTCCGGCTCAATACAAAATACGATTGCTAATAACGGCTAGCGGCGTTTTTTGGCGCCTTTTTTCTTAACAGCCTTTTTCTTTGCGGCCGTTTTTTTGGCGGCTTTTTTCTTAGCTGTTTTCTTTTTGGCGGCTTTCTTTTTGGCTTTTGGTTTCACTGCCGCTTTTTTCTTTTTCGCGGCCGGTTTCTTTTTAGCAGCGGGTTTCTTGGCAGATGGTTTCTTGGCTGCTGCCTTTGCAGTGGTTTTCCTGGCGGGTTTCTTCTTTACTTTTGCTTTTCTGGCAGTTGCGACTTTTTGTTTCAGAGCCGCAGCGCCTTTACTAACGGCACCCAGTGCTTTTTCGCTCATTTGACTTACGGTATCTACTGCACTTTGAAATTCCTCGGATTCCTCGATTTTATGAGCAAAATCTCCCGCTGTTTCAGAGATCGTGCCGACGGCTGACCTGGCGACATCACCTACCTTATGGCCAATCGAACCAAAACCCTCCTTGACATCTTCAATCAGGCTTTCGCCAAGGTGTCCGGCTTCTTCGAACAAACCCCTCGTGGAGTCTTTCACTGCATCAAATTTGGAAGACGGGGAAGCCGTTTTTCCGGCTTTTTTACCGCCTTCGTTTCCGGTTTCATCTTGTGTATCTTTGGGATCATTGTCTGTCATTTTTTATACCCTGTGTGAACGATGGTGGTGATGATAATAATATTGTTATGCGAAAAAAAACAGCATTTAACATCTGTGTAAACGTAGCAAAAACATGCAAAGAGGACAATGAGTACCAGAGTCAAGAAACGTGATGGGACGCACTTTTTTGATCACCCTATGATCAAATTAAGCCAAAATCGACAGTCTCAAGTCCGGGACGCAAACAGTTATTTCTTTTGTGAATGGCAGCGTTCGCAATCGTTAATGGGAAACGCCACACTGCCGTGACATACACCGCAACTCTCGCCTTTGAGGATTTTGTCCATGCTGGTTTTGTTCGCGCCTTTTTTCGCCTGGAAAATAGCCGTATGGCAGTTGTTGCACTCCAGCCATTTAAGATGAGCGGCATGCGGAAACATCACGTTGGGCACGCTGCCGGTCACCGCCATAACGATATTCAAATCCATCGGCATGGCCTGCAGGGATGGGTCCCGTGCATCGTATTGCGGCTTGATTGTTCCTTTTTCCAGGCTGGCCGCCCAATCAACGAAATTGCCGCTTTTAGCGGGTTCCAGCGTTTTCAGCACTTCGGTGGGTTCCTTTAATTTAAGCAGTTCGGGATTCGCCGGATCATGGATGCCGTCTTCCTTTAACAGCCGGTTTTCATCGCTGTGCGGCTTCAATAACCGGTTAACAGGTATCGGTTGCTCGTCAGCACTGAACACCGGTGTAACTGATAGCGTTCCTATGACGACCGCCACGCACCATTGATTTAATTTATTCATGATCCTTATCCCGGCTGAAGAAAATCCTTACTCTAATGGCGAAACCAGTGTTTGTTTGGTGCTGCGGTGCACCTGCGTGGATAATTCTTTCCTGCCCGTATGGCATAGCTGACACTTCGCGGTTTCAAACGCAATTTGTCCATTGTGGCAAACCGCACAGTATTCCCCGGCAAAGATTTTTTGCATGGTGATGCCACTGGCTCCGGCCTTCATTTTAAAACCCAGTGATTCATGACACGCCCGGCAGCTGTAATTCATACGGTGTATCCAGTGCGGGAAAATGACAGGATTCATGCCCACGGCTTTCGATGTGTTGTTAAGCACCACATCGCCGTATTCCGCACGGACCTGATTGCCAAATAGAGCGCCAATAACCAGCGCGATGGCGAGGCCAATTCCATGGACGGTAGTCTTGCGGCCAGCATAATAACTGAAAATATTCATTCAAAAGCTCTTCCCTGCCGTAATTGATTTAGGTTCCTTAGATAGTTCTATTTATAGCCGATCGCTTAATAACAATAACTGACATGAATCAAATAGAGGCCTATTAGACTAGTCCTCAATAACCGCCAGCCCGGAAAACCGCCATTGGCGTAAAACCGGCCAAAGCCACGGATCAATTGCCGGAAGCAGTTATTCTTCACGCATTCGATTACACTACAACGAGCCAACTAACCGCCAACAACGCCGGCGCATTATTTCAGGAGTGATTCAGATCATGCCGTCTGGTTATAGGAGTATCGTATGCCATTCTTTGGTACTCGCCGCGATTTTCAGCATTTTACCCGCTTGCGGGCCATCGGCCGGAAACGGCCAGTCCACTCTGGCGGGCGCCGTTACCTATCAAAACAGCTTTGCAAAATTGTCCTTTAAAAATCCGACAACCCTGTTGCAACAGCCGGGTGATAACTCGCGCTGGTATGTTCTGGAAAAATCCGGCAGAGTTTATTACTTCGCCAACAACGAAAAGACCGCCGTTAACTCGCTCTATCTGGATATCAGCAACAGCCGGGTGGATGAGTCATTCGAAGGCGGATTACTGGGCATGGCGTTTGATCCGGATTTTAACCGCAACCATTTTGTTTACCTGTCGTATACCGGCAGCGGTGATCCCAGGGCGGACAACAGTGAGACGCTGCGCTCTTACATTTCCCGTTTTACTGTTAACAAAGACAACACCCGCATCGACCCGGAATCCGAAGCGGTCATACTGACCATCGACCAGCCATGGAACAATCATAACGGCGGTAATATCCTGTTTGGGCCCGATGGCCTGCTCTATGCCGGATACGGTGATGGCGGCGGTTGGGGCGATCAGAAAAACAACGCCCAGAATATTGATACGCTTCTCGGCGCCATGTTGCGCATCGATGTCCGTGGTAAACCAGCAATCGGCGGTGATGCGCAATATGCTATCCCCCCGGATAATCCCTTCGCCAGCAGCCCCGGTTGCGGCAGCCAGCGCGGCTGCCCCGAAATCTACGCCTGGGGGTTCCGCAATCCCTGGCGCTGGAGCTTCGACCGGCAAAGCGGACAATTATGGGTAGGCGACGTCGGGCAAGGCGAATGGGAGGAAATCGATCGGGTGGAAAAAGGCAAAAACTATGGCTGGCGCTGTTATGAGGGCCGTTCACGCTACAATTTCGAGGAATGCAGCAAATCCATCGCCTACGCCATGCCCATTGCCATCTACCAACATATGCCGTTTGAAAAATCCCGTGATGGCATGGCGGCGTCTGTCACTGGCGGATTTGTTTATCGTGGAGACTCCCTGTCCGCGTTACAGGGTAGTTATCTATACGCGGATTTCGTGCACGGCAAGATATGGGCATTGCCAAACCCCTATGGTAAAAATCCCGAACCGGTTCTGCTATTAGACACGGATTTTAATATAGTCAGTTTTGCGGAAGATAATAACGGCGAGATTTATTTTCTCAGCTATGGCGAGAATGGCGGGATTTTTAAACTGCTGCCCGCGAAAAGCAGCGCCAACAAATAAATACCCCACCGCGATGGGAACCAAGGCGTAGTGGCAACACTGTGATCCTTGACGATAGAAAATCTTCAACGCGGAGACGCTAAGGCGCAATGACTTAGGAATAAAAAACAACTCGCCATTCCTTTGCGACTTTGTATCGGTGCGCCTTGGCGCCTTTGCGAAAAAAAACAAGCGGGCTTTGCCAGCAGCAGCGGAAATAAACTCAGGTTTACGCGGTTTTTGAATCGATAAACGCCGCCAGCGCCGCCAGGGTCTGGTTGTCAAAAATATCCGTGATATCCACAATACCCGGCCATGTCTCATCGATTTTTTGATGAATCTCGGTCAGCGTCAGCGAGCTGATGCCAATTTCAAAAAAATTATCATCCCGGCTGATGGTTTTGTCTTTGATCAGTTCATTGCAGATGGCCTGTAACCTGGCTTCGCTCGCCGATAAACCCCCGCCGGCATGCGAGTGCGCGGCGGCTAATAATCCGTCGATTTGCGCAATTTCCTGATCATACTCACCCTGCAAATAAGCATCAGCCAGCAACCGGCGCTGCAACTTGCCGCTGGTGGTTTTGGGAATGCGTTTCACCGGAATCACCCGTGTTACCTGCAAGCCGGTCTGTTCATTTATGTGGCGGGTGACATCCCGCACGATGCCGATAAAGTCCTTCAAGTCCGCGCGAAACAGCACAAACACCAGCAGATCATCCGTATCGGCGTTGGGCCGGCGCAATCCATACGCCACTACTTTACCGAGTTCCAGCTCCTGCAACTGCAGCGCCACCGCTTCGATATCGTGAGGATAGTAATTCAAGCCGTTGGAAAAAATGATATCTTTCTCCCGCCCGGTAATCACCAGCTCCCCTGCCTCGGTCAGAAAGCCGAGATCCCCGGTATTGAGCCAACCGCCGCCGGTTAACGCGCCGCGATTGGCCTCGTCATCCAGATAATAGCCGGAGGTCACACTCCCGCCCCGGATCTGCACCAGGCCGATATGATTGGCCGGCAACGCCACATTCGCTTCGTCGGTGATTTTTACCGCCATGTCCAGAATGGGTTTGCCTTCCACTGCGTGCGGCGCCGCATCCGGGTGATCCTTGCTGACAAACTGCACCGGCTCCCCGGCCCGCATGCTGTGCCGGTTCAGGTATACCACGCGGAACGGTTCACCGGGCCTGGGAAACGCCACCGCCAGGGTCGCCTCGGCCAGCCCGTATACGGTGTACATGCATTCCCTTGGCAACCGGTACGCCTGCATGACATCCAGAAACTGGTTGCAGATATCGATCGTAATAGGCTCGGCGCCATTAAAAATCAGCCGGACATGGGATAGATCGCCAACATCGAGGGTTTTACTGCCCAAGGCTTTCAAAAAATGCTTATAGCCGAAATTGGGCGAACACGTCACCGTGACGCTGCAATCACTGACTTTCTCAAACCAGAGCAACGGCCGGCGGCTGAATAATTCTGTTGGCATCAAAAATTGATTGATGCCGATCGCCAGCGTGTGCAGATGAAACCCGATCAGGCCCATGTCATGGGTCAAGGGCATCCAGCTCAAGCTGATATCGTTTTCCGAGAACCCGCCACTCTCCTTAATCGCATTGATATTGGTCATGATATTGCGATGCGTCAGCACCACCCCTTTGGGTTCGCTGGTGGAGCCGGAGGAAAACTGAATGAAGGCCACGTCATCCGGTTTGGGTTCATGGCGCTGGCCGCGTTGCGTGAGGTTTTCAAGGACGTCGGCCAGCACGGTTTTGCCTTGCACGACATGTAAGGATTCTTGCAAGCTATGTTGCTGCGCAAAACCCGCGAGCCGTTCCACTTGTTCCCGCGAGGTAAACAAATACGGCCGTTCCAGTTTGTTGAAAATGCGGAACAGCTTGGCGCGGTGTTCGTCACTGATGCCGATGGCCACCGGCACCGGAATGATTCCTCCCAACACGCAGGCCCAAAATGTTTCGATAAATGTCTGGTTATCATTGTGCAAAATAATCAGCTGGGCGCCCGGTGTCAGGCCGGCCTGCTGGAAATCGTGCAAGTGCATCAACGCCCGGTCATACAAATCAGAGTAACTCAGGTACCGGTGGTCCTGCTTGCCTTCGATAAAGGTAATACCGCGGTCTCGTGCTCGCTGCGCTTCCAGCGCCGCGGTTAAATGCGAATAGTTCATCATGAGTCGGCAATTGTTCTTGGTTTGATGCGCATGTGGATGGGATGTTTGGTCCGCAGGTTAACGCCGGGTTGCAGTTCAACGGGTTTGTCGGCAATGTGTTCCAGCGTAAAGTGCCGGGTCATGAGTCCAAAGTGAATTTGCGCTTCAACTATCGCAAAAAAATCCCCAATACAGCGCCGGGGTCCGGCGGAAAACGGAATATAAGCGTACTTGTTGCGTTTTTTCTCTTGTTCCGGCGCGAACCGCTCCGGATCAAATGCGTCCGGGTTTTCCCAGAATGCCGCATGGCGATGGATATAATACGGTGATATGGCGATATCCGTTCCCGCGGCAACACGATAACCTGCAATCGTATCGTCTTCCAGAGTCTTGCGGGTAAACAGCCATACTGGCGGATACAGGCGCAAAACCTCTTCCACTACCTGGCGGATATACGCCAGCTCATCAAGGTGTTCAATACCGGGAATCCGGTCATAACTGGCCTGGTCAACCACATCATGCACCTTCTGTTCGACATCCGGATGCTGCGAAAGCCGGTACCAGGTCCAGTTCATGGTGGTAGCGCTGGTTTCGGAGCCGGCCACGATCATGGTCATGACCTCGTCTATCATTTCCATGTCGGTCATGGGCTCGCCGGATTCCTTGTCGCGGGCGTCAAGAAAGATCGACAGCCAGTCGAGTGGCTTTTCCGCGCGCGCGCGGCGTTGTTCAACCAATTCGCCGACCAGTTTGGTCAGCGCCCGGTATTTCACCACCAGTTTCAGATCGCGCGCCGAGTCATCGGTTAAAATGGCGAAAGGGTTTTCGCCGCATTTTTCGCAGATTGCGTCAAAGTCAGTACTGAACAGGGCGCGTAATATAATTTCCAGCGCCAGGGCGTTGGTTTCCTCGGTAATATCGATGATGGCCTGCTGCTGCGCGAGCACGCGCCATTTTTCCAGAAGGCGCAGATTAATGTCCTTCATTTGCTGCGTGAGTTCTGCAATCACTTTTTTGTTAAACGCGGGTTGAATCATCCGCCGCTGCCGCCACCAGGTTGCACCGTCGCTCACGATGATGCCATTACCCAGCAGCATCTTGACCAGTTCAAAACCGACGCCCTTGGCGTAATTTTTACTGTTGGTGACCAGTACCTGCTTGATGGCGTCCGGGTGGTTGATTACCAGCATCGAACCTTTGCGGGTGACTTGCGGCACCAGAAAAATATCGCCATAGGTCTTGAACCAGTCGCCCAGGCGATAAAAATCCTGCTCAGTAACGGTGATGTCGTGAGATGTGTCCGGTCCGGGTGGGACAATCGAGTTATTTAGCTGCGAGACAGTCATGTGTTAGGATTACGCAAATTTTTGCGCAATATTAGCACAATTTAATAGAATGATATTACATAATTGCACGAGCCAGTTCAGCATACTTCCGCTTGATGCGCGCGGTGCACCGCCTGGGAAACTGCCAACGGATAAATTGGCTACCATTGTGTGTTTGAGTATTCGCCGATTTCAACAATGGTCAGCTCATATTTTCACCACTACAGAAGCAACAAGCGCCAGCAATATACCTGTAAAGAAAGCGATTATGATTGATCACGAGCGAGCGCGGCGTCACGATCAACATGGGTCTATTCGCCGCCTTGAGCCGGATGTTGGTGCTGTCTGCTGTTCCACCTGCCAACCGGAACTTCCCGGTAGAAGCATTTATTACGAACCGTTCACCAATTGCCCCGGTTATACTTCCGCGGGAAACCGCCGGTATCGCCAACATGGCTGAACTAAGCACCCGGCAGCGCCTGACCTATTGGGTGCTCGCGGCCTTGCTTAAACTGCTGATCCGCGTCATCTGGTCAACCTGCCGGGTGCAGCATATCGTGGGTGAAGAATATTTAGAACAGGTTACTGCCGGAAATAAAGCCTTCATTCCCTGTTACTGGCATCAACAGATTATGTTTGGCGCCTGGTACATGTACCAGTTGTTAAAACGCGGTATCCGGATCGGCTTTCTGGTAAGCCCTTCAAAGGATGGTGAGATCGCCACGAACGTCATCAACAGTTGGGGAGGCACGGTGATACGCGGTTCGGAAACCCGGACCGGCGCCCAGGCCATGCGTGATATGTATAATCTGATCGTGAAGGAAAAAGTCTCACCGGCAATAAATAGCGACGGACCTCAGGGGCCGCTGCATGTTTTCAAGACGGGTGATTTGATGTTGTCGCAATTGACGCAGGCGCCGCTGCTGCCGCTTGCCTGCGCCGCCAGCCGCGCATGGCGGTTAAATTCCTGGGACCGGTTCCTGATTCCCAGGCCGTTTTCACGTATTGCAATTGTGATCGGCGAACCTTTTACCACACCCAAAGGTCTGCGCGCGGAAGACCTGGAGCCGCAGCGCCTGCAAATGGAAAACGCCTTGAAGGATTTAACCCGGCAGGCGGAGGAACTTTTACAAAAAAACTAACGCGGATCATTGCTGTCCCACAAATATTGCTTATAAACTGGATAACTCCGGGATTTGCAGGTTTTAATGAGCGCTGAAGCCAGTGGAGACATGGATTTGCAAAACACGCTTTAACAACCCTGTAGCTCGACGGCGGCATCCCTGCCGCCGACGGTTTTGTAAATCCATGTCTCCACCAGCTTTTCAAGGCCAAAGACCTGTTGGTATAAAAGACTCCCTGATCCGCACTATATTTTGTGAAACAGCAATGAACGCGGAAAGAACACTATTGCACGGGCTCCACGGCTGGCGCAGGTTGCGCGATGCCGGCGCCTCCTCCCGTCATTGGCGCCGGATCGGTTACCCCTACCGGATAATAACCAAAATACCACCATGGATAAGGCTGCGGCGGAAACACCAGGCTGCCCAGCGTATTGGCCAGATCGCTCACCGATGACGCTTTCAATCCAGCATCGGACAAGGTATACAGGTAAACATCATTCGCATCCGTCATAACAATGGAGCGCCGCGGCGCCGCCCATTGCACATACCAGCCGTCAGTGCAGTTCTCAATATAAGGCGCCTCCAGCGAACCAGAATTCGCCACACAATAATATTCATACGCCAGATCGGAATGATCCACGCGGCCGAGTTCCCGAAAACCGTTTTCCAGCGTGACTTCATAGGCGGCAACACCGCTGAAAACATCGTTGCTAAAATTTGGCGAGATCTGCAATGGTATAGCCAGCAGGCTGGCGGGCTGATAGAAAGTAAAAGCCTTGTGATCATATTCCGCCTCGCTCCATGACCAGCCGTCGGGATTTGCCGGTGTAAAGGAATGCCGAACACTGGGATTGCTCATATCACTGAAATCAATCAACTGCAGTTGGATGCCATTGCCCACACCGGTGCCGCCTTCCCCGCCGGCACGGCCAATGGTAATCAGGTGATTCTCATCATAAGGATGTATGTAAGTGCTGAATCCCGGTATTGTCAGTTCCCCTCTCAAAACCGGGTTGGCGGGATCCGCCAGATCAAACGTAAACAGCGGATCGACATTGCGGAATGTCACCACAAATCCGCGCTCCCCAAAAAAGCGCGCGCTGCGGATACTTTCGTCCGGCGCAAAACCCCGGACTTCACCTTCGATATTCAGATTGCCGTTGCTATCATCCACCAGCACTGACAAATGATTTGTCTGCAAACGTTGCCACTGACTTTCACTCACCTGGACTATATCATCCTGTGTGGTTGCCACCCGTAACGCACCGTTGTATTCGCTGAAGCTGAACTGATTAATCACATAACCATCCACGCGGCCGGTTGCTACATATTGCGGTGCGTTGCCGGAGATGGCGAACTTGTAAATAGCGGTTTGTGACGTTGGCCAGTCACCATCCTCCGTCACCCACCACCAGTTCTGGCTGGTTTCCGCCAGATACAGATTTTCCTGGCTGACATAGGTAATGTAACTGTTATTGACAACGCCCGCCGCCGCCAGGTTGGCGCCATCCGTATCAACGCTTGTGATGATCTGCAATCCCAGGCTCATGTTCACTTCAGGAAATTGTATATCCGTGCAGGCAAGATAAGGGATGGATTCCCTCGCGCCATTGGCAATCCGGAATGCATCCGGCAAATAAGCCGATGGATCCTGGCTTGACACAATATCCGTGATTTTCGCCACCAGGTTATCGCGTGCGCTGACTACTGCCGGATGAGTGGCCAGATCCGCTTGCGGATCATCACACCGGGTTTGATACACCGCATTGGTAAACGCGTTGTATAACTCCCAAAACTGCGCATCCTCATACAAACCATCCGGGCGCAGATAATGATTGGAGACAAGATGCAGGCGATTATTAATACGCCGGCCTTCGCGGAAATAGCCGCGTAATTGCAGTTGATCCATCACAACAGGATTAGCGGGATCTGACACATCATAGAAAATCACGGCCGTGTAGTCCGGTTCCGGTTTGGGATAAACCACCGTGCCGGCCTCATTAACCGCAACCGGCGTCATAATGTAATAGGGTTGATCTTCGCGGGCCAGGATAATAACGCGCTGGTTTTCCTTATCGAGAAAAAGATTAAGGCCCCGCGCGCCCAGATCGATACGCGCATGTTCAGACATATTCTGGGGAGGAAATCCGTCCGCAATAATAAAATGCCGGCCCGTCAGTATGTAAACATTACCGGCATCATCCGCTTTGACGATGTCGCCCTCATTCACTCCCTGTTCCTGATTGTTGGTATCGGACACGCCGTCCGGCGCGGGGGCCGTATCCGCGGCGCTTTCACCGCCGGACTGGCTACCGTCATCGCCTGAAACAGGAGCCGTCGCCGCTGGCGGCGGGACAGCATCCGTACTTCCTCCGCCTCCAACGCCCGGCGCAGGACAGTAGTAATATTCCGCATATTTCGGAATGGATGCGTATTCCTTGACCAGCGACTCGATGATGTAATTTTTCAGTTCATCGCAGTTGTCCGCCTGTTGCAAATGCAAATAGCCAATAGGCACAGGCAACACTTCAGTGTTTGGTATCGCAGCGCTATTGGTACTGTTGCCGCGATCACAGGCGGGCAGCAAAATTATTAATAGAATAATTAGCCAGTAGTTGCTGCCGGGATGCCAAAACCTTAACGACTCTGGGATTTTTATCATGAATATTCGCCACTCTTCCACGTCGTGAATTCCATATGCCATGCACTTCTTAACGGCTTTTTTCATTTTCCTTTTCAGGCAGATTTAACACAAGGAAAAGTTGGGAGTTTCCTCCGGAAACTGATCTTATTGCAGTACTGACAAAATTACATTCAATCTTTCCTGAAATCCGTGAATCAGGTCAAATTGCTTTTATTTATCGCGTGTTATGAAGAAATAGTGTGGCGCGGCCAAATTCTATAAAATCAGAAGAGATTTTGAGACCTGTATATATCCAAAATGCTTAAATCTATTTTTCAATCCCGCACAACTTATTGAACATAAAGAAGGATCAATGAATTATAATGGTTCAGCGGTATCCTAAAAGCCGGTTGCTTGTAGTATTCAGCAATTTTCTATTTTATTTTTAGCCGCTCATACTTTTTACTATTGATTATTTAATCTGCTGATTGCTATTATTTTTTAAGAATTTTGAAAGCATCTTTTGCTATAACTACTATAATTGGAATTAAATAAAAATAACTATCGTCGTATTGCTGGAATAACCACAGCTTTTTAACCGGTTAATCGGTTTTGGTTATCCGGTCAAAGTACGCGCACTTCTCGACAGGGAACTTGAGTAAATCTGACATTTGGAAGTCGTGCCGTTGTATTGGCTGCAACAAGTTACCGCGGATTCACTTGCCAATTGCACAAGTTAACCGCAAACGCATCATTACAACATGCGTGAGATATTACCTTGTTATAGCAGTTCTCTATGCAAATCAGGAATGAGCCGGTTTTAGGATTATAATTCTGGTTTTAATGCCTGGCGGCTGATCGGATTTGTTTGAGGGGTAGCCCGGGGGAAATACCATATGCACAAAAATATTATCCATCATTTTCGAACTGAGCGTTCGACAACGCTCCGCGTTTTCGTCTTTCCGTTTTGCCTTGCCGCTTTGTTATGCTCTCCGGCAATTGCCATGGACGACGCCTATTTGAAAGCTCTGGAAGTGGAAGCAGAACGCAGCTCTAAACTAAATAACAAGGTTGGTGATAAAAGTGTTAACAATGCCGCGCCATCAAAGCCTGACCTGCCGTTGGACAAAAATGAACTCATGCAGTTCGAACTGGAATTAAAAACCAGCCGGCCCGCCACTTACCGTTTTTACCAAAAACTGGATCAGCAGGACCAAAACAGGGTACTAACCATCTATAAAGAAGACCATAAAATGACGCGAGCCAGCAAAACTGTTTTTGATTTGTATTTCGAAAAGAACAAGTAGATACTTTTTTATCCGGAAAGCGGGGGTAAGCCAGATGAAAACAAACTTCAAACAAATACTAGTTATTATCATTAGCCTGGGCGGTTGCTTTTTACTTAACGCCAACGCCGAGGTGATGGAAGTAAAAATCACGCCGGAATTGGAGAGCGTCGATGCGGTGCATGACGGAGAAGTTGTACCCATCCAGCGCATCCAGGATCAAGACCACGTATTAACAGGGGGCTACACCAAAACTTCAAGAAAATGCCCGCCATTCTGTATTCAGCCCATACAGGTGGCTCCCGGTGTAACAACCGTTGGTGAACTGGAGCTTCTGGAATTCATCGAGAACAAGGTTAATAAGGGCACCGGCATTCTAATCGATGCAAGAACCCCGGCCTGGTACGAGAAAGGCACGATTCCAGGCTCTGTCAACATTCCCTTTACAACTTTCGATGATACGGAAAGTGATCTGGTCAAAACCGTCGCGTTAGGCAAACTGGGCGTGCCAAAAAATGATACTCCGTCTTACATGGCGAAAACCTGGAACTTTATTGTTAAAACCGTCAACGCAAACAACCGGGACTATGGCAAATGGGATTTTTCCAACGCCAAGGATATTCTCCTCTGGTGTAATGGCGTGTGGTGCGGCCAGTCTCCGAGAGCCATTAAAGGTTTGATTAAAATGGGCTACCCGCCGGAAAAGATCTACTACTACCGTGGCGGCATGCAAAGCTGGCAGATGCTGGGCTTGACGGTCGCAACACCCAAGGCCCAGAAAGTCGGCGATTAGTAACGGACCAATAATTGAATTATAAACACCCCGCCCCGCTTTTCCGCGGGGCTTTTTTTGCAATGCATTATGGCTACACGCAAATGATGCATACCTTTGCGCCAAACCGGTTCGATGCCGTGATCAATGGAATGGCATCATCAGTAAACGCCACGACTATCATCTGGGCGTGGTGATTCCGCGCGATGTGACGTGACCGCGGGCAAACAAACTGATGCGAAAATCTTCCGCGTGATTTTGGAAGAGCCAGACACTAAACAATAAAGCGCGCTACCCGGCTCTTCAGATCTTCCGCCAGTGCTGAAAGTTGCTCGCTGCTCGACGCTATTTGCTCCGTGCCGGTTGTGGTTCTGTCCGTGACATCCTGTATGCTTGTTACGTTGTAACTGATTTCCTCTGAAACCACGCTATGCTCTTCGGCGGCGCGCGCTATATGGTTTGTCATTTCAGTAATGGAAGACACCGCGTTTTCTATTGCATCCAGAGATTCTCCGGCATGCGCCGCTTGTTTGACACTTTTTTTAACAAGTTCATTGCTTTGAACCATTACTTCCGCCGCATCGACTGCCCGGCCCTGAAAACGCTCGATAATCCGCGCGATCTCAAGGGTCGATTCGCGTGTGCGCGCCGCCAGCGTGCGCACTTCATCAGCCACAACCGCGAATCCCCTTCCCTGTTCACCAGCCCGCGCCGCTTCTATTGCCGCGTTCAATGCCAACAAATTCGTTTGATCGGCGATACTCTGGATGACTTCCACAACCGATCCGATCTGCTCACTGTCTTTTCCAAGATTACCGATAACCTCGCCGGCTTTCTGCACGCCATCGGCGAGATTATTTATCATCCTGATTGTAACATCCACAACAGATTTGCCATCCACGGCGGTTTGTTTCGCCGATTCCGCACCACGCGCCGCATCTGATGAATGGCGGGCGATTTCCTGAACCGTTTTAACGACTTCATCCATAGATGTTGCCACATGCACGGTCTGTTGTTGCTGCTGATTCATATTCTGCTGAGTCTGCGCCGCAATTGACGCCAGCTGATCCGCCGCCGCCGACAATTGCATGGCATTGGACTGGAACTCCGCCACCAACTGCTGCAGGCTAGATCCGACCTGGTTCAGGTCTTCCGCCAACGCAGCAAACTCGTCCTGGCCGTTGTGCTGCATACGCGCGGTCAATTTTCCTTTTGCAATGGCATTCAGCGTTTGACCTGCCGCAGTCAGGGGCCGGGTAATTCTGGCCAGTATAATCATGCCGATTACACAGGTTAGCAACAGAACTACAGCGCCTACTCCAAGCAACGTAAACTTACTGGCGTCCACAACCGACTGTATTTCGGCGTCAGCATCGGTTTTTATACGCCCTGTAAGCTGCGATAAATTCCGCAAATGGCTATTGACAGCATGTACGGTTGTTTTGACTTCACTCAAAGTTACATCCAGCAGCGCTTTTGTGTTAATTATCTGAATACGCAACCTGAAAACAGAGCTATCGGAAGAGATCAGGACTTCATCCAGCTTTTTGAAGTCGCTCTCCAGCTCTT
>JAKEGK010000250.1 GCA_022627515.1 Gammaproteobacteria bacterium | reverse complement strand
GGTGTCCACGATGATTGAACGGGATGACCGCATGCCGCCATTCGCGGAGCTTATGGATGAACTAAACCGGGCGCGCGTCACAGGCAACAATGTTTTAAGTAACGCAGCATAAGTATAGAGACAAACGCACGTCATGTATCCCGCATTACAGGAATTACAAGCAGCATTCAAACGCCATTTAATGGAACGTGATCCGGCGATTATTGATCATATTGCCAGTACAGCCGACTTAAGTAATGAAATGCGGCTGGCGATTTATGGCAACGCGTACTATGCGCGGCTGATTGAAGCGTTGGCGCAGGATTACGAAGCGTTATACTATTTGCTGGGTGACGAGGAATTTCCCCATCTATGCAGACAATACATTGATGCTCACCCGTCAAGGTTTCCATCATTGCGCTGGTTCGGCCAGTATATGAGCCGGTTCCTTGCAACACATCAACCTTATACAGCACATCCCTATCTGCATGAATTGGCGGTGTTTGAATGGGCCTTTATCGAGGCGTTTGATGCGCAGGATGCGCCGGTTGCCACTGAAGCCGATGCCGCGCGAGTGCCGGCGGAGAACTGGCCCGCATTGCGCATCCGGTTGCATCCATCAGTGCGCTGGTTTTCCTATAACTGGAATATTTTGCCGTTGTGGAAGGCGGCCGCCAATGAAGACTCACTGCCGGAAATTATTCAGTTGGACAATACGGAATACTGCGCCGTATGGCGCCGGGATCTTATGACACAGTTTCGAACCCTGGAAGCGGGCGAAGCGGCGTTGATGCGCGGGGTAAATAAGAATTACAACTTCGCGCAGTTATGCGAATCATTGGCGGAAATGGATAGTGATCCCGCGCAGGTGCCGATGCGCGCCGCCGGAATTTTAAAAACCTGGCTGGCACAGGGGATGATAACAGCGCTGGAAATTGACTAGTCCCGCCTGAGTCTGTCGGACACGGCAATCGGTGTGGGATATTTGAATACCACGGCGTACGATGACACGATAAACGTCAGCAGCGTGCATACCTGGATCACATAGGCCGCTTTTAATTCTATTATCTGCATTTCAACCGCCAGCACGGCGATCAATAGTGAAAACTCGCTGACCTGTCCCAACCGGTAACCGATCTCTTGAGAGTCCTGCGGATTTTCGCTTGTGCGTTCGAGTAAAAATTTGAATGTGAGGGGTTTAATGATCAGCAATAGCAAAGCCAGCAAGGCGGCCGGCGCCAATACTGCTTGCGCGACATCAATGTGAAAATTGGCGCCCAGGCTGAAGAAGAACAGCACCAGAAAAAAATCACGCAGTGGTTTCAGCATCTCGGAAACGAACAACGCAATCGGATTTGCGGCGAAGGCGACGCCGGCAATAAACGCGCCGATTTCGTAGGATAATTTGAAACTCGCGGCAAGTTGCGCGATGCCAAGGCACCAGCCTATCGTTACAATAAAAATAAACTCCTTAATCCGGTCAAACCTGGCGATGATCTTTACCAGGATGTAGCGGTGAAATAAATAGGCAAAAATGGAAATGCCAATCAGGGCGACGAACAACAATACCAATTCCAGCCATGGAAAACCGTCGACGTCAGCAACTTGCAAAACAGTCAACACAACAATCGCAAGTATATCCTGCAATAATAAAATGCTGATGATAATCTCGCCCTGGTGGCGGTGGTGTAATACGGTTGTTGGCAGCAATTTAAGGCCGATAATTGTGCTGGAAAACATGGCGGCGGCGCCGCAAATCAATCCTTCCACCAGGCCAAAACCAAACATAATGGCAACGATGAATCCTGCAAGGAAAAATACCAGTGAACTTACGGTAGTAACGAAAGTGGTTGTCTTCACCAGGTGAAAAAGTTTGCCGGCAGGCAGTTCGATACCCAGTAAAAATAACAGAAAGATAATGCCGGTATGGGAAATTTCCTGTATCAGCACCGGGTCTGTAACAAGCTTTAGTCCCGATGGACCAAACAGCAATCCCCCCAAAATGTAAACGACCAGCAACGATTGGCGGGCATAAAGAGCCAGGGCGGCCAACACCGCCGCACCGGTAAAAATCATGAACAGCGTAAACAGAATGGTTTCATTTGTCATTACCATATAATAGACGATGCTGGATGTTTTTATTGTTCATCAATGAATTAATTCGCTGCGGCTTGAAGTGATATTGTTACAGACGAAGAGATGGCGGGAATAGAAGTGTAAAACTGACTGGTTGGGAAAATTCAGCTTTTCCTGGTTTTTTTGCGAATCACGTTAATAAACACGTCAACCCAGAAAGGTGAAAATTGCGAGCCGGCATTTTGGTTAATTTCCTTGAGCGCCTGTGACAAGGGAATTCTGGTGGTGCGGTTAGCGCGTTGATTGGTCATGGCTTCAAACGAATCGGCGATCGCCAGGATTTTTGCACCTTCACAAATCTGTTCACCTGTCAGCTGATTTGGATAACCTCGGCCGTCTTGCCGCTCATGGTGCTGAATTATAATTTCAGCGGCTTTTTGCCAATAGGGATTGTCGCCCAACAACGCGGCGCCCATGCGGGTATGGAGTTGCACCGAGCGGTATTCATTTTCAGATAGACGGTCGCCTTTGTGGAGAATGTGCAGGGGTAAAAACGCCATGCCGAAATCATGCAGGTACACGGCGGCTTCCAGCTGTGCGCTGTCCACTTTGATACCCGCTTCATTGTTCATGTCCAGCGCGATATTCAGGATGCGTTGTGAACGGCCGCCCCAGAATGGCGAGCGCTGTTCGGCGTTTTCGATAATCTGGGCAAAGAATTTCAGGTCTTCCAGCTGCTGGGAAACCAGATTGATACTCGTTGATGTTTGCAGTCTTTGTTTGTCATTGATTAACGGCATCGATGTGTTGCCGTCGAATATGGATTTGACGTGCTGACACAGTG
>JAKEGK010000249.1 GCA_022627515.1 Gammaproteobacteria bacterium | reverse complement strand
ATCCAATTGCAAACGGCGCGCGGCAAACTCCGCCGCTTTGGGATCGTGCGTCACCATGATGATGGTCTTGCCGTGCACGCGATTAAGCTCCTGCAGCAGGCCGAGGATCTCGTCAGCGGTGTGGCGATCAAGGTCGCCGGTCGGTTCATCGCAAATCAGCAAGGTGGGATCCGAGACGATGGCGCGGGCGATGGCGACCCGCTGTTCCTGACCGCCGGACAATTCCTTCGGCTTATGCGCGGCGCGATCACCCAGGTTCACCAATTGCAGCGCGATCCCGGCATTGCGTTTGCGTTCAGCGGCCGACAATTTGGTCAGCAGCAATGGCAATTCAACATTTTTGCGCGCGGAGAGCATTGGCAACAAATTATAAAACTGAAACACAAAGCCGACGTGGGCGGCGCGCCATTTCGCGAGTTCGCCGCTGCTGAGCTGATCGATGCGCGTGCCGGCCACTTCGATACTGCCGGTGCTGGGTTTATCCAGGCCGCCAATCAGATTCAGCAGGGTGGTCTTGCCCGAACCGGACGGCCCCATCAGCGCCAAAAACTCCCCCTTGGCAATCCCGATATCAATGCCATGCAGCACTTCGATCTTCTGTTTGCCGCGTTCGTAATATTTGGTCACGTTGCGAATCGTAACCAGATTGGGTGATGCTCCTTCCATGCTGCACCTCACGTCATCACGTCATCACGTCATCACGTCATCACGTCATATTAATGTAGTTGTAATGTTGTTAAATTGCCGCATGCAATCATTGCCATTGCACGCGATCGCCGTCTTTAAGTTCCGCGGGCGGTTTGACAACCACGCGTTCGTTGGCCTGCAGGCCGGTGAGGACCTGCCGCAGATCCGAATAGGTCTGGCCGAGCGTTACCTGCCGGGCGTGGGCGCGCCCCTCAGCCACCACCAACACCACATTGACATCCCCCTGGACGCGAATGGCGCCGGCGGGAATCAACACCCCTGGAACCGGCTGGTTGCCGGTGTTGGCGGAGGCGTTTTCCAGGAAGGCCACGCGCACACCCATATCCGGCACAACGCGGCTGTCCCGCTGATGCTCAATGCTGATGCGCACCTTGACTGTCGCCTTGCTGCGGTCCGCGGTTGGAATGATCGCGATCACCTGACCCGAGATTTTCCACTCCGGATAGGCATTCAAGCTGGACTCCACCGGTTGTCCGGCTTGCACGCGGCCGATGTAACTCTCATTGACCTCCACTTCGATCTCCAGCGAATCCATGTCGACAATCGTGCCGATACCGGTGCGGGTGAAACCGCCGCCGGCGGAAATGGGCGACACGATTTCGCCGGGTTGCGCCGCCTTGTCGGTGATCACACCGGCGAAGGGCGCACGGATCACGGTATTATCAAGTCCTACCTGCGCCAGCTCGACATTGCGCTCGGCGACTTTGACCTCCTGTTCCTGCGCGCCAAGCCGCGAACGGCGCGAAGCCAGCAGCGTGTTGGCGTCATCCGCGGCTTGCTGGCTCACGAGCTTTTGTTTTACCAGGTCCTGTTGGCGCGCGGCGTCGCGTTCAGCCTGATCAATTAACAAGCGCAGATCGGCCAGTTGCGCGCGGGCCACATCGAGCTGGGCGCGGGCGAGATCCCACTGCGCCTTGGCATCGGTCGCATCCAGGCGCGCCAGCACCTCGCCTTCCTTCACATGTTGACCTTCCTCGATCAGCACTTCCGCCACCCGGCCGGTTATCTTGGAAGACACCGTCGCCTGACGCCGCGCGGTAACGTAACCGGTGGCATCAAGCACGGCGGTATTGCCCGGCGCTGCGCTCAGTGCCTGTGCCGTGGCGGTTTCCACGGTGAAGGTATTATCAAGTGGAAATAGCCACCAGACGCCGGCAAGCAACGCCAAGACCACCGCCATCGCCACCATGAATGTTGCCGACCCGCGATTGCGGCCCTGGGTTTCCTGCCGGTCGATGCGCAATTGATGCAGCAGCGCGGACTTCGCGGATTGACTTGAATTCGATTCATCAGACATAGCGCCAGTTTGCCACAATTACATTAAAATGAAATGGCGAGATTGAATCTCCGGATACAATATCATAACGTAGATGTCGTCGATTCCGGCAAACTTCTGGCATAAGCTTTTGTTGATCCCTCATGCGCGCATAAACCGCCGCTGAAAGATGGGCGCAAGCGCTGCGGGAAGCGGCATGACTGTGACGAAGCGGGTGCGTGCTTCATTTGCTTGTTTAGTTTTACTGATCTGGTCTTCCATGACCGGCAATGCCTTATGGCCAACCAGCTGCTTCGATTGACATTTTGATGTCTAAATAGATGCCCCGTCAAAAACCTCAAAGGGCAAATTCGAGGAATCTATTCCCTCGAGACACCCAATATTGATCCGATAGTGGCCAGGCTTACGCAAGGTTTGATGAAACGGGTAGATGCCGCATTTGCTGCAAAAATGATGTTTGGCTACGCGGCTGCCAAACTCGTAGGTAGCCAATGCATCATTTTTAACATCAATGCTGATTTCGGTGGGCGCGACCGTAAACTTAGTCATCGTTGCGCCCTTGCGGCGGCAGATCGAGCAGTTGCAACGCAATCCACTATCGATATCCGGCCCCTGGAACGTGAAGATAATAGAGCCACAATGACAACTTCCCTTGTACTCCTTCATTGAATTGATCCTCAACTTTACTTTACGATTAGCATGAGGCGCGGCGTTTTATTCCATCGCCTCGATGCGTTTGTTAACGGCATCTTAATGAGCCATTGATAAATTCTTTTTTGTCTAAGGTAAGGCTGAATACTATCGTGGAGCTTGAAATGAATTCACCTTTTTGATTGTTTTCGTTTATTTGAACTGTACAGTCCCACACATCAACTATGTTGTCCGCTGAGAATTCATGTTTAGAGGGTGAGCAATGTGATTTTATCACTGTTGTGTTCCCGCTTTCATATGAAACTGAAAACGCTAAAGCCAGTTGTTCGTATAAATTTATGTCAGCCTTGCAAAGCGGTTCATTAACAAGATTAATACTACCATTCTTTAGAAGAGCACTGAAAACCTCCTCACCGCGAGGCTTATCAGCCAGATCGGCAGCATGGACTGCACATCCTGTAAGAAAAAGAAAAAATATTAGATATCTCATAGGAATTTACCATAATAGAATTCAACGGTGGTTCCCGTTGTCTTATATGCGCTGGAAAATTTAGTCTGGAATAACGATAAAACATCCGCCACGACTTTGTTGTTGGTATTGCTATAATTCCAGACTTTACCCTGAGATAAAATTCCAACGTGTTTTTTGGGGTGAGTGCCCATTACCAATATGTTCCCAACATTCTTTATATTTGATGCTATGGTTACGAAAATCAAGCATTCTGTCAGCGCGGCAGGCTTACTAGCTAAAGACCCCTTGACAGTCGCGGCGCTGAACAAATCGTTAACTCTAATAGAAGCCCCTTTTGCGGGTTTTTGTTTATCTGCCCAAGTGGCATTTTTACACGTGGGTCCAGGTAGATCGTAGCCCATAATGTGAGAAACGTAATGCGCACAATGATTTTCAGAGTTATTTTTCGCGATACTAAATGGACAAATCTTACTTATATTCATACCCATGCTTCTCTCTATATCAGTTGGGATTTTGCTCATAGAACCTCCTTTTCTAAATGTATTTAACCGCCAAAGCTCGCGTTAATCCGCAAGCAAAAATGGCGCGAAGCGCCGCTTTTGCGAGTCGGTGTTGAACGCGGTGTTATTTTTCTTTGAAGTCAGTCCTTAATAAACCAAAATACTTCATATCGTGATACGAACCTCGCAGATAAGCGCATTCACGGCGAGTGCCTTCTTCTTTGAATCCAAGTTTCAGCAAGACCTTTTCGGACGCAACATTGCCCGGGATCGTGTCGGCCTGTATCCGGTGTAGCGCGCCACATGGCAGCAAACCAGCGAACGCGGCACGGATGATTTCAAACAGCGCCTCGGTGGCAATTCCTCTGTTCCAGTATTCGGGCTTAAGGTCGTAGCCGATTGTGGCATTACGCATCTTTTCACTCCAGGAGTTAAAGCCGCAAGTGCCAATTAACTGGCCGGTTTCTTTCGGGCGAATTGCCCACCGGATACCCAAAGAAGATTCATGCCGTGATTCAAAGAGACGTATTAACTGTTCTGCTTGAGCGCGCTCATTGAACACTTCCAGATCATAATATTTGACGACGTCAGGGCTCGAAAACAACTCGAATATTGATTCAACATCAGACGAAGTGATTTTGGTTAGCCATAGCCTTTTCGTTCTGAACTCCGGGAATGACATACACTATCCGTGAAATTTTACCGCACCGCTAAGAGACCGTGGGACGCCCAACATCCCCGTGGTCCATGTTGAATGGGTTGTTAAAGCATACGCAGTTATTCGTAATGTGCATATGCTTTTGCGACCTTTCCGCCGGCGTTGAAATAAAAAATTTCTGCAGCGGGGCCTCTATGCCCTTTGTAGTTAACCACAATACTATTAACGCCCAGAAATATATTGAGCAACTCAAAATGCAGATTAGGGTACATTTCCAGGGCTTTTGACCAGTAAGCGCGAACTGCATCCTTACCCTTCAAACACCCACTTGGTTCTTTAACCAACTGCTGAATGATGGGCGAATTCATTTCAAAATCGTCCGCATAATGCGTGAGTATTTTATCCAGATTATGGCTGTTCCATGCCTCTACCCACTCACGCGCAAATTTTTGAGCAAATTCTTTATCCATTGTCTTTTTTGCCTTAACGTTGTGGTGCGTTGCGCCCTTTTTTGACGTCAATTTGCCCGATGCTCAGGCGCTTATTCATCCCTTGTGTCAGCAGCCTCGTTTTCGCCTCAGTAAGATTAACTGAGTCGACAACAAGGCTGACACAGGAGGCGTCGAGTTGCAATATAACTAAAATTTATTTGTCCAGCCTGTCTGCAAATCGGTGCACGATGGTCTCCACCGGCTCGATCCTATCTATGTGCTCCACACTCTTACCCGCCTGCCAGTAATCCTTTTTACCCTGTTCATCGAGCAAGGCGTGCTTGAGTTGATAGAGGGATCGCAGGGCATACAGAGTGCGCATGAGGTATTTTGTTTTGTTGCCCTTTAACAACCACCTGGCGATAGGACCGGCTTTTAGACCAACGCGTTTAATAAAAGGTGTATTGATCACCGCCACTGGAACGCCGGTAATCCTTTCGCTGTGCACGATATCCTGTTCCTTCGCATTCAGGATCGCCGTTTTATAGCTGACACTGGCAGTACATTCTTCTGTGGCGATAAAGCGGGTACCCATTTGCACGCCGGCATAACCCAGTTTCATGGCTTTAACAAAATCGTTTTCATCCCCAATGCCACCGGCGCAAATAAGAGGTACATTGAACTCCGCTAATTCTTCGTAGAGTTGTTCTGCGCTTTTACCGCCGGCATGGCCACCGGCGCGTTCGTTGACCGCAATCAAACCATCGACACCACCATTTAATCCTTTCTCTGCCCACTTACGCCCGGTGACGTCGTGGTAGACCAGGCCGCCGACGGCATGGACCTTATTTACTACCCAGTCCGGTTTGCCAAGGGAAGTAATATAAAAGAATACGCCTTCTTCCAGCGCGATATCCACCCACATCTGCATACGCTGATGGTACTTATTTGAAGACTGCTCGATGAGCGCATTCATACCGATGGGCTTACCGGTCATGCCGCGGATATAGCGTATGCCTTCTCGAAAATCATAACCGTGTACATAAGTCAGGGAGATGGGTTGAATAATGCCGATGCCCCCGGCCTCGGACACCGCCGCCACCAGCTCCGGGTTGCTGCAGGGATACATGGGCCCGCCGATGACGGGGTATTGAACACCCACCTGTTGGGTAAATTTGGTACCGATCAAGGGATCAATCCCAAGCGCCATTTCGCCGAGCAGCGAGCCACCACGTCACCAGCCTGGTCGCTGATATCGGCATGGACTTCATGTTCGATGTCTTCCGTGACTTCTGGCTGACTAGTTTCAGCCACAGCAATTAGCCGGCCTCGAGCCTTTTTGAAATACTCGATGTTCAGGCCGGTAATGATGCCCCTTGCCCCCGGCTTGAGGCAACTTAACAGGGCAAGCCCCGTCGTAAGTTCACCGAGATTCATCAGGGCAATTGCGTGAATGGAATTAAGATGGTTACGAATCCTGCGCCGATCGCGCAGCTCCACCCTGGCGTGGCCGGGCTTAAGCTCGGTAACCAGGGCGCCGATGCTACCGGTATAAGGTGCAAAGCGGCCCAGCATAAAACTGAACAGCCAGCGGCCCCCGGGT
>JAKEGK010000248.1 GCA_022627515.1 Gammaproteobacteria bacterium | reverse complement strand
CATTTCTTGCCACAGAGTCGCCCACGTCTATTTGTTATCGGTGTGCATCCAGGAATTGAAATACCCCCTCAGCTATGTTCTTCTGCTCCCGATCCCAGGTGGCATACAAAAGCTCTAATCGATGCACATAAAAGAATATCCAAAAACGCAGCGTCAAAATGGTTATGGTGGTGTCTCGCGTTCCCTGAGGTTCGCAAGGCGACTCTCCCTGAAATTATTGAAGAAACTCCAAAAAGCGTTAAATGGCACATGCCACAAGAAACAGTGCGTCTACTAGAAATGATGACAGATGTAAACCTTATCAAGGTACAGCAGGTTATGGAATCGGGTGTGCGTAGTGTGGGAACTATTTACAAACGAACCCGTAATGGAGTTCAACGTGCAGAAGTAAGATTTGATAATATTGCGGGTTGCCTACGCACTCCTAGTGGCGGATCAAGTCGCCAGACTATTCTCGTTGTCGAGGGCAATAATGTGCGCTCAAGGCTATTGTCACCACGTGAGGCTGAGCGGCTCATGGGGCTGCCTGACAGCTACATTCTTCCCAATAATTACAACGCGGCGTATCACCTGGCTGGTGACGGTGTGGCAGTTCCAGTGGTACGCTATCTTGCGCAACAAATTCTCAATCCACTGCTAGAGAATGATAAATTAAAACGAGCGGTAGCGTAATGAAAGACGATGATATTCGAGTTCCGCCATTCGAGACGCATGACTTAAGAACAAACCTTAGAAAGTACCTAGATAGTGATTTTGAAGGGCAAAAGGTAGGTAACTACACATATGGCGTTTATGCTTTTTTCGACTATGATGGTGAGCCAATTTATGTGGGGCAAACTAACGAGCAACTCCGTACGCGTATTCGTCGTCATCTTACGAATCAGCGAACTGATGCTGTTGCAATGTCGGTTCTTGATCCATTTGAAGTATATGAAATCGAAGTATGGCCATTAATGGACTATGAGGGAATTAGAAAGAAAACAAATCCACAAAAATATAAAAAAGCGTGCGACATTTTGAATGCGCTCGAATTCGCTGTATTTGAAAAGGCAATTGTGGAGTCAAATTTTAATGCGATATTGAATGAAAAAGATCCTCCTTCCCCAGCTACATCAACACCACTTCCAAGATCATTTCGCCGGAAAATCGTATCAGAAGAAGTGCATGCTATTCGTAAACATCCTGATTTCCGGATTGCCCGGCGCGCTTTAATTCTTGCGCAAGTGATAAGTGAAAGACAAGTAAGTACAGGGTTGCGAAAGACATTATTAACACAAGCTAAACGGCTCCAGTGGCTCGCGCAACGTCGTTATGATAGCGTCAATGGCGCGAGTGAAAGCGAAGACGAATAAGCTTAATTCCATGGATCGAAGCGAGATAATGAGGCGCGTTCGATCCAAGGATACAACCCCTGAACTGGTTGTCAGAAGGTTAATCTTTTCGTTTGGGTACCGCTATCGACTCCATCGTCGCGATTTACCGGGGAAACCGGATATAGTAATTCCATCTCGGAAAAAAATTATATTTGTGCATGGTTGTTTCTGGCATGGGCACGCTTGCAAACGTGGCGCACGAATACCGAAGCAGAACAGGAAATACTGGGAGCAAAAAATTACTCGAAATAAAGAGCTTGATAAAAAACATCGCGCAGAATTAAAGCGGATGGGTTGGCGAGTTCAAATAGTTTGGGAGTGCGAAATTCGAAACCTTAAAAAGTTAGAAAACAGGATGGTGAAATTCCTATCTGATAGCAACGCGTAACGCAAAGTTCTTCGAATCAACTCAAAAAATTGGTGAGTGCCGATTATCAATATATACGCAGGGGTGTAACGGTTAGACATTGATGTCGAGATGGTAAAGGAGCTAAACACGGCTGAATAGACTCAGGCCTTCAATTTGATAGGAGAATAAATCCGATGTTTATCGTGCTGCTTAAATTTTCCGGCAACAAAGGCCACGCCAGTCAATTCATGGAAGGTCACAACGAATGGATCAAACGCGGTTTTGATGACGGCGTATTTTTGTTGGCCGGTAGTCTTCAGCCAAATATGGGCGGTGGGATTGTGGCGCACAATACGACGCTGTTAGATCTTCAATGCAGGGTGAGCGATGATCCGTTTGTCGCGGAAAATATTGTCAGTGCGGAAATTCTTGAAATTACGCCGGCAAAAGCCGATGAACGGCTAAAATTTCTGCTCGGCTGAGTTTTCCCATCCCCGGTTTTTTCGCTACAAGGACAACGCATGAGTACGACAATAGTGGGTCCTGACGGTAAATCACGCTGCCGCTGGTGCGGCGCCGCACCTGAGTTTCTCCACTACCACGATACCGAATGGGGTTTCCCGGTCAGTGATGATCATCGCTTAATTGAGAAATTAAGTCTGGAGGGTTTTCAATCCGGACTGAGCTGGCGCACCATTCTCGCCAAGCGCGAGAATTTCCGCGCCGCCTTCCACGATTTCGATATTGACAGGCTGGCGCGCTTCACCCAACGCGATATCGATCGTCTGCTAAAAGATGAAGGTATCGTCCGCCACCGTGGCAAGATCGAGGCTGTCGTCAATAATGCCCGGCAGGCCCGGGATTTGGTCAAACGGGAAGGTTCGCTCGCCGCCTTTGTCTGGCGTTACGAGCCGGACAGGAAGCAACTTGCAGAACCGCAGACTGCCTCGACCTCGGCGGAATCTCTCGCATTGTCGAAGGATCTGAAAAAGCTCGGCTGGAAATTCGTCGGACCCACCACGGTGTATGCCTTCATGCAGGCAATGAGATTGATCAACGACCATGTCGCGGATTGTGTGATCAGAGCCAAGGTTGAGCGCGCGCGCAAGAGTTTCAAGCGGCCGGGGTGATGCTATTTACTTCAAAGAATTTGATCCACAACTATCGCAAGCGTGGGAAAATATTAGATTATTTGTCTCGTCTCTCATCAAACAACGACTGATTGACGATTGTCATTTATTCATAAATCCAGCGCCAATTGGTAACGGAATGACAATTTTCAAAGAACTCAACAACAAACAAGATCTGAATTTGGTAAAAGCCAAGTCTTTTGACTGCGGGATTGTTGTGCTTAATTACGAGCCGAAACTCACATAAACCGGTTCAGTATCGATTTGGTAGATGGAAATTACCGCTGACCTAAATGTTTTGTAATAGTTGAGATCCGATTACGTTTTGCGCCACGTCAATTACCTTCTTGAAATAAAGGCGTAGGATTTTTGCAAAGGTTGGGGATTAATGGCAACGGTGTTTTCCCATGTCTAAAAACAAGAGCTTAATCATTGTGGTTCAAGCGTCCACTTGCCGGAGGAAAACTGTTAGGAGGCCTGCCAGGATTGTAAGGGTATTACCTATATTGGCGCTTATTATTTTTTTAGGTACACCGGTAAACAGCCTGGCGGGATTTCTAAGTGAGGCCGAGCATTATGCGGGTTTGGGTCTGTCGCGGTTTTCTTTCGATAGTGATCATCCGTCTGTCGGAGACCAGTCAATCATGGGTGTTTCGCTGTTGTTTGGTCTTCGAAATCGCAGCCATGTGTTCGAGCTGTCATTTGGCGGCGGGGGTGGGGTGGAGGTGGGGCCTACGCCTGATATCTTCTATCCTGCCGATACTGCGGACTATGGCGTTATTACCTTGTCGTATCAATATCAGTTTCACGGTGTGACGGCGGTGGGCGCTCTCATTCCTTATCTTGGCATCGGCTACAGCTTTAATTCCATTAATTGGGAAAATTACGTTTACGATCATTCCGGCGACGGTTATACCCTGATGGGCGGAGTGATCTTCAGGCTTGAGCAAAGCTGGGCGGTTAATTTATCCATCAAGCGCCATAGTTTTTCCGGTGAACAGCTGTTATTTACTGGCGGTGACAATCCAGATTATTCCACTGAGGTCTATGATTTCACGGCATTCCTTGTATATATTTTCTGATGTCACGCATACCGTTATTTACGATGGCAAATCCCGAAATAAACAACGATCGCAGGTTAAACGGAAGTCAGCGACTTGCGCAGCGCGCCAAAGCGTTTGCGGTATTGCGCCGGTGACAGGTTCACCTTGCGTTTGAACAGCCGGCTGAAAAATCCCGCGTCTTCATATCCTACTTCGTTGGCGATCGCTTCAATAGGCAGGTCGCTGGCTTCCAGCATTTGCTTGGCTTCTTCCAGCCGCATGGCGTGCACGTATTCCAGCGGAGGCATGCCGGTGGCCTGCTGAAAGCGCCGCTTGAAGGTGCGCTCGGCCAGGCCGGACAAACGGATCATATTCGTAACGGGATTGGGCTCTTGATAGTGTTCGGCGATCCATGCCTGGCAGCGCGCGATAATGGCGTCATCAACCTGCCGGGTGCGCGCCAGCCGCGCAAAGGGTTGCTGGCCGATCTCATGCCAGTCGATGAGATTAACGCGCGCGACCTGCATGGCCTTATCAACGCCCACGGTGCGGGCAATGAGATAGAGGGCCAGATCCAGCCATGAGGTGCCGCCACCCGCCATGATTAACCGCTGACCTTCACCGGTCACGACCAGTGCGCGTTGCGGATGGACCTTTATTGCCGGGAACTGCTCGCGCATGGTGTCACACCAGGCCCAGTGCGTCGTCGCTTCCCAGCCATTCAATAATCCCGCTTCGGCAAACAGCATGGCGCCCGAACAGGCTGAGGCCAGCGCGGCGCCCTGTTTGTAGCGCTGTTTCAGCCATTCGATTTCGTCACGATAATGATCCGCTAACGGGGCGCCCGGGGGCAGCCGCCTCCGGAATGCAAATCACATCCAGTGCCGGGCATTGCGCCATGCTGGTGTGAGGGACTACGCGCACGCCGTTGCTGATAGTAACTGGTTCCGGTGTCCTGGCTATCAGCAAGGTTTGAATCAATTCCGCGCCCGGTGCGCCGTCCGTGATAACTCCCCAGTCCCTTCCTGCGGACAGGAACATGTCATACATGCCGTATACCACGGCGCCGGTGGTTTCGGGAAAAACGAGAATTCCGATAGTTGCTTTATGGTTATTCATGGCAGATTTGTCCGGTTTGTTGCACAAACGGCTTTAGTTCTCCAGCGTTTCCAGGGGTATCTTGCATACCATCAACCCAAAACACAAGGAGAACGGCCATGCCAACACCACTTGAAATTATACTCGATCCTGTTTCACTAACTGTTTTTGGTATCTATGCGGTACTGATACTTTGGGAAGCCATTGTTCCGGCTAGACCACTGCCCGTTATCCGTGGCTGGTGGTTGCGGGGAATGGCCGCTTTCATGATGTTTTTCTTTTTGTCTTCGTACTTGCCGTTGTACTGGAGTGAGCGGTTTGCTCACTACCAGCTCTTCGATCTTACTGCTCTTGGCCAATGGGGCGGTGCGCTGGCCGGTCTTTTGGTGTATGAAGCCGGTGTGTATGTCTATCACCGCAGTATGCACGGTTCCGATTTGCTGTGGCATACCTTTCACCAAATGCACCATAGCGCCGAGCGGCTCGACTCGTATAGCGCTTACTGGTTCAGCCCGTTGGATATGGTGGGCTGGACCGCACTCGTCAGCATTTGCCTGACGCTGGTAGTGGGCCTCACACCGGAAGCGGCGACCCTGGTGCTATATATCACTACGTTCATGGGCATCTTTCAACACACCAATGTGCGTACACCGCGGTGGCTGGGATATGTAATCCAGCGTCCGGAAAGCCATTCGTATCACCATGAACGCGGTGTGCATGCGCGCAACTATTCGGATCTGCCGCTGTTTGATTTGATTTTCGGCACATTTTACAACCCGCGCGGTTTTGCGCCCGCGACCGGTTTTTATGACGGCGCTTCCGCCCGTGTCGGCGACATGCTGCGTTTTCGCGATGTGTCGAAACCGCGCGAAGACGCCATGAAACTGGCGGCCAACGAATCCTAACACTTTATATAAGGACATCAGCTATGAGTAAATATCGTAACAATCTGCCGCAATTGAACGGCGCCCTGTTTATTACCGATGGTGGACTGGAGACAACACTGATTTATCACCAGGGTATCGATCTGCCATTGTTTGCCGCCTTTGATCTGTTGAAGAACGACAGCGGCATTGAAACATTGCGCGACTATTTTGTGCGCTATGTGGAAATTGCCCGGCAACGGCGCCTCGGCTTTGTGCTGGAGGCGCCCACCTGGCGCGCCAATCCGGATTGGGCGGCCAGGCTGGGCTACGATGCAACAACGTTGGCTGATGCCAACCGCAAGGCGATTGGCTTGTTGCTGGAAATCCGCGCTGCCTATGAAACACCTGAGGCGCCGCTGGTGATCAGCGGCAATCTGGGTCCGCGCGGTGACGGTTACCGTGCCGGCGCGCGCATGAGCGTGGATGTTGCGCGCGATTACCATGCGCAGCAAATCGAAACCTTTGCGCAGACCGATGCCGACATGGTGGCGGCCATGACTTTGAACTATGTCGAGGAAGCGGTTGGTATTGTGCAGGCGGCCCGCGACTTTCGCATGCCCGTTGCTATTTCCTTTACCGTGGAGACCGACGGGCGCCTGCCATCCGGCGACACGCTTGCGGATGCGATTGAGCGCACGGACGAGAAGACCGGCGGTTGTGCGGCTTATTACATGATTAACTGCGCCCATCCGACCCATTTTGAGCACGTCATTAATGACGGCAATGGCTGGCGCGAGCGCATTCGCGGCGTGCGCGCCAATGCCTCGAAACGCAGCCATGCCGAACTGGATGCGAGTACCAGTCTCGATGCAGGCAATCCGGTGGAACTGGGCGGCCAGTACAGGCAACTGCGGCAGTTGCTGCCCAGTCTCAACATCATGGGCGGTTGCTGCGGCACCGATCACCGCCATGTGGAAGCGATTTGCATGGCTCTGGTATAGCTAATGAGTTCAGTATTCCATGACAACTGACTCGAATGGATCCGTGAATTCACCGCTGTCCCAAAAAAAACAGCGCGGAACAGTGACGCTCTAATGCCGCCAGATCTTTGGCGCTCACTACAATCTGAAATTCTCGAAGTCTGTCCTGTTTATAAGTAACATTTGTGAGACAGCAATGCCGTCAATTACACTTTAATTCGTCGTGCCTGATTGCCGGTATATAAACCTGTGCCTCATGCCGGAGCAAGTATAACGCCTGTGCCGGCATGAGTGTGATAGTCACTGTGCGCAAACGGAACACCGGGTATGCCGCGTATGTTCACCTTGAGTTCGCGTCCATCCGCGATCACTTTCCACATGCCTTTGGGCAAACGGAAGTCCTGGCCGGTTTTGCTGCCGTTCAGCAATATTATAATGGGGTAGCGCCGCCAAAGGGATGTACCGGACGGAGGGTTTAAAATAAAACCGATTGCGTTTACATTGTCATTATGTGGATGTCCGGTGGGATAAATCCAGTCAATATCCCACTGCTTGCTGTGGTGGCGTTGCCGGAGTTGAGTTGTGTAACTGAAATGCGGCAGGTGCTTCCGCAGTGCGATTAAATCAGCCACCGCCGTGACCAGGTCCTGATGTTCACGCGCGTAATCCCAATTGATCTGATTCAGTTCCGGGTTGGCGTAACTGTTTTCGTGCCCTTGTTTGCTGAACATGAGTTCGGTGCCTTCGCTCAACATGGGCACACCCTGCGAGGTCAATACCAGCATGACTCCGAGGTATACGCGGTGCTTTTTGCCTTTGACGAAATCCGTTAACGTCATGCCGTCATGGCTGGACAAATAGTTAATACATTGCTGCGGCCGGCAAGCCCAGCCGCCGTCCCTGTAATGCGTCCCTTTGATGGCGCACATTAGCCGGTCACGATTGAGATGATCGCCTTTGCCTTGAATAAACGTCTTGCCCGATTCACGGAAATCATCATTCCAGACCGCCCAGCGCGTATTGGCGAAATCACCGTGTAGATCACCCTTTCCCCAGCATGTCCCGCCCAATGCCCAGGGCTCGGCAATGAGATAAATACGCGGCGGCAGGCGGGCATCAATTTCGAGCATGGTCTGCTTGTCATGCAGCGCCCCTAAGTCAAAACGAAAGCCATCGAAGCGGTATTTAGTAACGAGATGCTGCAGGGTTTGAATAATGTTTTCGCGGATGAACGGATGTTCGGTATGAATCGTCGGGCCACAACCCGATCCATGGCAAAATTGACCATTGGCAAATTTCCGATAGACAACATCCTGTCCCCATGCCTTGACCCATAACTCGCCGCCGTGATTGAACACCACATCCAGCAATACCGGAATTCCCTGGCCGCGCATTGCGTCTATCAAGGACATCACTTCGCGGTTCACTTCTTGCGCGTTCACCGCATAACATTCGCGCATGGCGTGAAAAGATGTGGAAAAATATCCCCAATCCTGGCCCAGTAATTTGTCACTGGCGTGCAGCGGTAAAAACTCAACAGCGACGTTCAGGTGTTTCAGATGGTTTAGAATATAAACGGATTTTGCACCCAGGTATGTTCCCCGGTGCCAATCCTCCTCGACTCGCGCACTGGGATGGCGGCTAAGCGCCGGCAAGTGGGTTTCGTAAATAACAATATCGCGCAACGGTGGTGTCTTGAATCTGCCATGCCGCCAGCGGTAGCGGATGTCACTAAAATAAGAAACAAGTTCGTTGTTAACGCGCGAGGTGCGGTGCGCAAACGGGTCGGAGATCTTTACCGTGCTGCCATTGATTTGCGCTTCAAAATGATACGCCTTGCCCGCCATATCACGCAGGCGGCGCACTTTCACCTTCCATACACCATGGCGATTTTTATGCATGCGCAAGGGCTTGCTGACCCCATCCACCACCAGTTTTATGGCTTCCGCCTTGGGATGTTTGAACTGTACAACTGGCCGACGCCAAAACAACATTGACACCGGAGACTCCTTTAATTAATGGGAAATGATTGCTTCGCGTCCGGAATTGCGGACATCACTATTTTAGCACTGCCTTGGCGAATTACGAATCGTGGTTAATTTGTAACATCGATCTTAAGTTCCATATTCATAAACAAAATTTAACTGCCAGTTTACCTGATAATACTAAGTTATAAGCAGGGAAACGCTGAACAAGCCTGTATTTATAATTTCTGGAACCTATCGCAAAATTACAATACAGCAAAAGAAGCCGTGGCAACCAAGTTACCGACTCCTGAGTGTGCGTTTCAAAACACGCTGTAAAAACGCCCCTTCTTGTTTCCAGGATAATGCTCGCCGGCGGCATCCATGCCGCCGGCGGTTTTGAAATGCATCTTCCGAAATCGCTAACTTTTCAATTTTAAGACAGGCTCCAGTCGTTCCGGCGTAAACCTGAATCCAGTAATTTCAACGTATTCCCGAATGGCGGCTTTTACCGGCATGACGAAATTGTCGCTTAGTCAGAGGCTCCCCAGGTTTATCAGAGCCTGACATGAATGACGCTGACTCAAGCAAATAAAACAGGTAAAACCGCGGCTGGGTAATACGGATGTAAAATACATTAAAAAATCGATAATGCAGGGATGATGCCGCTATTGAACGCAATTGGAAAGCCGCTAAAGGTGTTCATGTAAATTGCTCCAGCATTGTTCCAGATTTTCAAATTATGCGTATCGTATTCATAGATTATTTCGCGATGTCTCTTGCATGTGCTGCCTAACGATGGCGGCCGTTTTTAACGCCAGCCGCAAGTCAGGGATTAAGAAAGCGACATTCAGGTATTTTTCCTATTTTAAGATTTTTTTAGGATTCTGTTAGTTTATTTTTAATAAACGTCCGGCGCGTCTTTTCCTATCATCTTCCTGTCAGGCGGGATTGGTTTCGTAAACCCGCGGCTATCGAAAATACACTTAATCACATTTAATCACATTTAATCACAGGGAGATAATATGAAAACGAAATTACTTATACCGGCCACCGTTGTCATGTTGGCTATATTGGGCAGTTTGCAGGTTATGTCAGCCACGGAAGTGGATAAAAAACTGATCGACCGGGGCCGTTACCTGGTTGCAACAGCCGGGTGCAATGACTGCCATACGGCGGGATATCCACAGGCCGACGGTAAAATTCCCGAATCGGAATGGTTGATGGGAAACCCGGTGGGATTTCAAGGCCTGTGGGGCACAACGTATCCTCCCAACCTGCGCATTTTCATGAGCGGCCTTTCCGAGCAGCAATGGATGCAGCAGGCGCGCAATCCGCGGCGGCCCCCCATGCCCTGGTTCATGCTGCGCGATATGACGGATGAAGACTTGCGCGCTATTTACCAGTATGTACGCACTTTAAAACCCACTGGTAACGCAGCGCCTGCGTATGTTGCGCCGGGAGAAACCGTAAATACACCGTACATTGAGTTTTATCCGAAGAATCTGCACGTCACCGCGCAGGTGGTCCAATAAGCCCGCTATAAGACCGCGAAGGAGGCGACCAGTATGTACCGCTTTTGTTCTTGCACTTTCTGGGTGTTTCAATTGGCGCAGGCGCCGGTATTTACATGCATGCTCTAAAACGCCACGCGGCCGAAAATCTGGATCAGGCCGAGGCCCGGACACTAATGCCGGGCGTCGCCGGCGCTATTTCCCGGGTTGGGAACCTCGGTTTGGTTTTGCTCATCATCAGCGGCGCAGGCATGGGCTGGATGCTGGGCGGCAATCTATTGTCATCGATGTTCATCATAAAAATGCTGCTGGTCGCATTGATTGTTCTGTTCGTTATCGCCATGAATTACCTGGCGGTGTTCGCGCGGGCGGGCAATGCCGCCGCGGCGCAGCTTATGGCAAAACTGGGTTATGTGGGGCCGGTGCTGGGTATGTTAACCATAGTTACGGCGGTGGCGGCTTTTCACTGACTAAACTTCCAGTAACGAAAGCGCGCGGCTGACTTGCAGTTGAAAGCGGCCGCGCCCGGTTTTTTTAATGCGCAGAAAGTCGCACCGCTCCGTTAACCGCTTCTGCAACAGGATCAGGCGCGCTTCCAGGTTGTCACCGATCTCCGGCAGACCAATGGTGGAATTGAGCCGCAGCTCGCGGTTATTGAATTCGGTGCGCTGGTGCTGAGTGTAATCCTGTAACAGCTTCCAGAAGATGGCGCCCGCCACTCCTTTGATCAGGTATTCTTCGTCAATGAATATGCTGTCGTTTGCCGCAAAGTGGCGGATTACGCACGGCGGCCCGCTAAGACGGGCATTGTCCGCAGCGCTGGCTATGTTTTCGGGTTCTTGTTCCACGGTTTCCTGCAAATGTGTGCAGCAAAGAGCAAAAAAACCGGCGAGTGTCATCAAAGCATCTTCATCTTCGTAGGTAAAACGCAGATCTTCATTGCTGTCCGCATAGATGACACCAATCAATTGCCTGTTGCTGGTTATGGGCACAGCCAGCTGGCTGTGTGGTTCCGCCAGGCCGGCAAAAGGAATCTCCATTTCAAGTTCCAGTTCCGGATTGTTTTGTTGCAGGCTTTTACGCACAGCAAGGTTATAGGTGTATTGCCCGGTCAGATACATGATACGAATTGGCGTACACTCCCGCGCGGCGACGCCGATTATTCCCGTGCCCATTGGAATCTCCGCGCCAATGCCGGAAACCGCGTAGCCATGGCTGGCAACTGTGTATAACCGGTTGCCGCGCCCGTCATACATCAGCAGCATGGCATGATGAATTTCAAAGTGTTGCCGCAAGGTGGCAAGAAACGCGTTAAATAAAGTATCCAGATCATTACAGCCGCTGATTTGTTGTATGCTTGCCCGCAAGGCGCTCAGACGATTACGCTCGGGCAGCGCGCAGGGCAGACGTTCACAGTGTATGCCCTCGATTGCCAATACTTCATAGATGTCCGCTCCCAGCAATCGAAACACCTTGCTCATTCCGCTATGCGATGCGATACCGGCGAGTTTGGCTTTCATGTTTTCGAATAACGGGCCCTCGGTTTCCGTTCGCAGATAACGAAGGGTCATGCGGTAGTGTGCGGCGTTGTCCGGGTCGATAACCTGAACCGTGGCGTAAGGATTGGCAAGAATGTTCTCGCGCGTTTTGTTGAAAAACTGGTAGGACAGCGCAACATGTTGCGCGTCGACAAAATGCACCTGCGACACATAGGTGATATTCGGTGTGCCGTCCGGCGCAACCGTCGCGATCATCGATGGAACTACGCCTTCAAGACAACTGCGGATGGTGTTCAGGCTGATGGATTGTGTCATGCCGTTAACTGTTTACCTGCGTGCGGGCCGGGCGTCTGGCTGAAGGCGGTCAGCGGAGTGAAACTGATGGCGGTGTCCAGTGTTTCCAGCGGGAGAATCATGGCATATGCAAAAGCGGAGGAATAGCCGATGCTTTGCAATTCCTCAGCGAGTGACTCGCAATACTTCCGGATTATTGGGTGGTCGGTTTCCTCAGTCCGGGCCAAACGCGCGTCCGTGCCTTTGAGTTGTATGGTTTGATGGGTTTACGGGCGGCTGAAAACAGCCGCTACCCTGCCGTTTGCCTTGATATTTTCCAGTACGGCCTGGTTGTAACAGCCGGCAATGAACAGTGTGATGCCGCCGGGGTTTTCATCAACCCGGCAGCCATAAACGCGGGTTACCGCGGCCCGGTTGGCTGAATTGGCGGTGGCAAGGTTAATCGAGACGTGCAGCCGGATGAACGCCGCGGTTTCCGCGTCAAGCACTGGTTTTGGGATTGCCGGTATTGTCATGGCGGAATAATAGCAGGACATCAGGCAGTAGCCGAGTAGCAGGTAAAAATAATCTGTCTTTTTCGATGATATCCGATGCCGCGCAACAGTCACAACCCGGCTTGTGCGCTGTTCCAGACCGAACCAATCCGGATGTTCCCGAGACGGGTGAAGCCTGTAAGTGGAGCCTTTAGCAAGAGTATCTGCGAAACAATGGATTACTGCCCTTGTAATCCGGGTATCGGCTATCCGCTCGTCACCCGCCGCCGGGCGCTGCGCCGCCTTAACAACGCTTGATCCCATACAATATGAGCGGCATGCCGCCATACTATTGATAAATAGCAAATACAAACATTTTTCAATGTGTCATTCTCAGTGCTCATACAGGATACGCTGCCATGCCAAGCCTTGCTCTCATCGAAACCGAAGCCCAACGCCTGCTGCGGCGTTTGCCCGAGAGCCGGCGCCGGACACTCCAGGCCGCGCTGATCGAACTGTGTGAAAAGCATTGGCTGGAACTGCGCGGGCCGCAGCCGGAATCATCCCTGGCGCTGGCGTTATGGGCGGTTACACCGCCGCTGGCGGATTTATTTCTCGACCTGTATGCCGCGGGTAATGCGCGCTTGGATAACACATTGCATGGGCTCAAAAGCGCGCAAGGTCTGGCGCTGCTCGTGCTGGCGGAGATCGAACGCGGCAACGAAGCGGATGTGCATATCACCCACGAACCGATGATGGCGTCTGAATCGGCGCCACTTCCGGCCGCCTGGCTTGAACGCATCGCCTCCCTGTTGCGCGGTACATTGGAGATACCAATGCCGCATCACCATGACGCTCATCCGCCGTTATGGCGAGCGCTGTATGTCATCGTTGCCCATATCAGGCGTTTTGATTTGCCAGCGGTGTAGCAGGTCATACGTCTGCTGATACTACCGGTAGATCAATCAGCTTTGATCAGGGATGAAGCGCTGGAAAAACTGCGCGCCAGTGTAAGCGGTGCCGGGATTTGTTTTCTTGGCATTGACGATGACCATATCCACATAGAGCAACACGGACACAAGCCCGTGCGCAGCCGGCAACTGGCTGACATGCTGCTGGAAATCAGGCAGATGTGTTTGCGATGAACTGGACAATGTTGAATGGACTATCATACCAATGGTGTCTCGATGCCGCATCTTTCTCAAGCATTGTTGCCTTGTTTAACTTACTTTCGCTGATTTTGAGATAAGTTACGGGCAAAACACAAAAGGCCGGAGACGTTTATTGTCAGTTAACTGTCCCGGCCTCAGAGTTTTCCGCCCGTCAAATTAGTGACAGGGCTGCTTGATGTTGCGGTTCAGCAACCAGTAGTTGACCGTCCAGGCGGCGAAAAAACCGGCCGGCAAAGCCAGCAGATAACCCATCCAGAACTGCGGGGCCAGGATCGAGCTAACCTGCACGCCGCCCACGTGATAGTCCGTCAGGTTCATCACTAATTCCATGACGGCGATGGAGATGGTCTCACCCAGCCAGATGATGCGAAACGCATCGCCCCAGGTTTTACCGGTGCGCACCAGCGGCCATAAGCCCAGGGTATAACCACTGGCAAATCCCAACACGATGGCGAGGGTGATTGTCATCCAGGGATCGAATCCCAGGCTGACGCCAATCATCAGGCCCGCGAGTTCGCCGATCGCGCAACCCAGTAAACAGTGCAGAGTGGCGTAGGTCGCCAGGCTAAAGCTGGACCCGGTGCCGTGGCCGTGATGCGCATGGCTATGGTTATGCTCATGGAGCGCGTGCTGATTGTGTGCCGGTTGCGTATGGGATGGCGCCTGGCAATGTGCTTCGTGTTGCATAATAGTTTCCTCTTTATTGTTGGTTGTGTGTAGTTGTGTGTAGTTGGCTGCGTAGGCAATTGACGAAAGGCTTGCCTTGTGCACCCTTTGCAGTAAACTCTAGACCTTCCCATCATGGGAAGGTCAAGCGGCCGGGGCGGGATTTTTTGTGTTGACGGTTTTTGGGGGGGCTGGGAACTGTGAAAATAGCCGTTGCAGGGTGCGCTGAGGCGCGAAGCGCACCATTGGGACGCCGTAACCTCCTGACTGTCGCGATTCGCAGAGCTCACCACAAGCTACGTATTTGGATTTTTTGAAGTAATTTGGAATACTTTCACAGTCTCTGGGTGGAATAAACCGGTAGTAATCAATTGTGGAGTAATTTAAACCATGCATGAAATGAATATCGGCCAGGCGGCGTCCCAGAGCGGGGTGAACGCCAAGATGATCCGGCATTATGAAGCCATTGGTCTGATTAAGCCCGCCAAACGCACCGGTTCCGGTTATCGAATCTACAATGACATTGATGTGCATACGATGCGGTTTGTGAAACAGGCCAGGAACCTCGGTTTTTCCATTGGGCAAATCAAGGCCTTGCTGGGGTTATGGCAAAACCAGCGGCGCAGCAGCCGCAAGGTCAAGGAGCTGGCGCTGAGTCATATCCAGGAACTGGACGAGCGCATCCGCGAAATGCAGGAAATTAAACACACCCTCGCGCACCTGGTGCATCACTGTCATGGTGACGATCGACCTGATTGCCCCATCCTGGATAGTCTGGCGCAGGCGCATGCCGGTAAACAAACCGGGATACCGAAAAAGAACAGTAAGCGCAATCTGACACACTACACGCGCCGTATTGGCTAGCTACGCTAGCCCGCTATTCGCATGCTTTGTGCAATCCAGCACGGCCTGGCGTTAGGTCTTCGGCTGCGGTGGTGTGAATGCAATCGACTGCCGCTCAATTTTGTTGCCTTTGATGAGAAAGGTATCGGTTCCGAACGGAAATTTGAGGCGCTGTGACTCGGCGCGCCAGGTGATAAAAAGCATATCGCCGTGATAGTGCATGGCGTCGACCATTATGCCCGGCGAATCTCCTGCATTGATGTTGCCAAACTCCTGGAGCAAATTTTCATAAAGCGTGCGGATATGCGCCTTGCCCTGAAAAACGCCATCTTGGGTAATAACAATTGCGTTGTCTGAAAAATCATTGAGCACGGCGTTGAGGTCGGCGGTTTGAAATGCCGTAACGTGCCGGTTGAAGGTGTCCAGTGTGTTGCGTTCCTGGCCGCTCAGGTCCGGTTTCGTTTCCTTTACACGTTCTGCTTGTTGAGTATATGCGCTATTCATGATTCACCTCCGGTAGTGGGGTTGTTGCCGCTGTTGTTTAGCGTAGAGGTTCAGGCTAGCGCAGCCTGCGCATGCCGGGATAGTCCAGAATCTGGACTTTCCAGGCATGAAGAAAAGGCTAAAATTACCTGCATGTATCGCTACGGCCAATTTTGTCCCATTGCCATTGCCAGTGAGATTCTCGCGGAACGCTAGACCCCGTTGATCCTGCGGGAGCTTATGGCTGGCAAATCCCATTTTAATGAGCTCATGAGGGGCTTGCCACTCATCTCACGTACGTTGCTCGCGCAGCGGTTGCGGGAACTCGAGAATGCCGGCTTGATTACACGCCTGCCAAAACCAAACGGCCGTGGTTTTGAATACCATCTGACACCAGCCGGTAAAAGCGTGCAACCCATTATCATGCAACTCGGCGAATGGGGGCGTCAGTGGTTATACCCTGCAGTAATGAAACGCGATCTGGATCCGTTTTTACTGATGTGGGACATCCATCAGCGGTTGCACACCGACGCGCTGCCGAGCCAACGCACCGTCATCGAGTTTGAACTGTGCCGCATACCGCGCAGTCTGCCGCCCGACAGCCGGAACATGAAGCGCTGGTGGCTGGTAGTGGAGAAGCCGGACGTTGAACTCTGTTTGACTGATCCAGGTTATGAAGTGGATATGGTTGTAAAGGCGGACTTGTTCGCGTTAACGCGTGTATGGATGGGTGAACATAAGTTACAGGACGCGCAACGTGAGGGTACGATTACATTGCTCGGTCCGCCAGCACTGGTCAAAGTTTTCCCCGGCTGGTTGAAATTGAGCATGTTCGCGCGCAAGCCGGAACACCGTGCAGTACTGTAGGTTTATTTAAAGTAAAATTTCATAAGCGTACTATTGTTTGGAACCCTCATTCGAAATCCAGGATCGAATCCATTTTCCGGCAGAGAAGCGCTTGCTCTTGTATGGGCATCGTAATGCACGCCCCCGGCTGTAAAAATCTGCTGGCATTAGATGCCGGTGATATCATCAAGCACTTGCTGCTCAAGAAGAGCAGTGCCGGGATTTGCGATCTTGTTTTGAAAAAAAACTGGCTATTATCGTTGAGGTTATTCAGAGGGAACTCGCGGTGCAAATCGGTTTCAAAATATTTTACAGCCGTTAGTTGCTTTGGAATATAATAATCAGGATTTACAGATTTTTACGGAGAACGCGCAATGCCATACACCGAACAATTCGTGACTTCATTTCAGCGCTGGTCGGATAAAACGTTCAGTTTTAAAACCACGCGGCCAACGGATTTTCATTTTGAAAACGGCGAGTTTGTCACGATCGGCCTCAGGCCGGAAGGCAAATTGATTGCGCGCGCGTATTCGATTGTCTCCAGCAATGATGCTGATCACCTGGAATTTCTGAGCATTCATGTGCCGGAGGGGCCTCTGACAAGCCGCCTGGCCAGGATTGAAACCGGAGACAGCGTATGGGTAAACAATAAAGCAACCGGTTCGCTGACGCTAAAACACGTACAACCCGGCCGGCATCTTTATTTGCTTGCGACCGGGACCGGGCTTGCGCCCTTTGTGTGCCTGGTCCGCAGCCCGGAAGTTTATGATGCCTTCGAGCGTGTGATACTGGTGCACACGGTGCGCACGGTTAAAGAACTTGCGTATAAAGATGAAATTGAATCCTTAACCGGCGGGCGCTTTTTTTATGTCCCTTGTGTGACCCGTGAACCATTCCGGAACAATATCCGTTGTTCTGATCTTTTCAAATCGGGCGAGCTGTTTTCTATGACGGACTCGCCTCACGCAGATCCGGAACTGGACCGCGTTTTAATTTGCGGTAATCCCGAAATGGTGCGTGATATGCGTAATCACCTGAACGGACAGGGATGGACCATGACAAACCACAGTGGTGTTGGCAACTATTCCGTTGAGAAAGCGTTTGTAGTTCACCATTCATAGTAATGCCAATAGTAGTGCCAAGCGGCGGTGGCGATTTGCCGCAGCCTGGTTTCCCCCGCAGTCCCGTCAATATTGTCAGCGGCTGGATCGAATGCTGCGCGGTTAGTTGCCTGGTCAGTTGACTCATACTTTTAGCCGGTAACTGCATTCGTCAACCAGAAGATGGCGAAAACCAAAGCAAAAAAGAAACGGCAGACACGAATCATGTATTGCATCAAACGATGTGACGCAATCGAGCCGCGCTGTTTAGCATGAACAACTCAGCCGTGTTCTTGCGCCGCCAGTTCCCGCAGACCTGCCAATGCCTGTTCCATCACCGGGTTGTCACTTTGGCGAGGGTAAACCATATAAGCTGGAAGAACGTATTGCGGTGAATCGGGCACGCTATGCAAACGGTTGGCGGTGATGAAGGGAGCGGCGATGCGCACGGGCAGGAAACAACTGCCGCCATTGGTGAGTGCGAGTTGCACGCCGAGCCAGCCGATGTTCGCGATCTGGGGCGGTCCCTCGAAGCCGGGGTAATTCTGCGCATGCCGGGTATAGAAACCCGGTCCCCATTCGATGTAGATGTAGTCGTCACCGGGTCCCCGATCATCGGGCCGGCTGCTGACCAATACCAGCATCTCGTCGAAGAGGTGCTCCACGACAAGGCCGGCGCTGTGACTGGGTGTATACATTAAGCCGATATCCAGACTGCCTTCGATCAGGCGCCGCATAAGGTCTTCCTCGAAACCGATTTCACTCCGGATCACAACATCGGTGGATCGGCGCCGCATCCAGCCTACCCATTGCGGCAAAAATCCCTCCCATAAGGCGATGCGTCCACCGATGCGCAAAGTGGCGCGATAGCGTTCAGGCAATCCGACATCATGCCGGGCCTGATCAGCCGTAAGCACCAGCCGCTTGGCATAATCGAGGAAACGGCGTCCGGCGGGCGTGAGACTGGCCCCGGACCGGTTGCGTATAAACAGGCGGGCGCCAAGTTCATCCTCCAGGCGCTGGATGCGCACGCTCACGGTCGATTGGGTTATATGCAACTGGCGGCTGGCTTCAATGAAACTGCCGTGGGCGGCAATAGTAAGAAACGTTCGGGCCTGATCGATATCCATAACTGATCCAATGTCGACTTATCTATCGAAGATCACGATATCATTATTGAATAAAATTCATTTGTCCAATCAAATTGGCATACCTATTATATAAAGCAGGACTATTTTTTTTCGGAGATCATGATGTCAAATACCTCACGGGCTCAAGCCGGCATAACTTTACGCCTGAATCAAATCCAACGGGATGAAGAAGGCTTTTTCGTCGATGCGTATGACTGGCAACCTGATTTAATCGGGGATTTGGCCGCCGAGGCTGAACTGGATATGACACCGGAGCGCCGCGAGATCATAAACTTCATTCGAGGTTACTTCGAGGAAAGGGCGTGCGTCCCCGAAGCCCGCGCCGTGCTCAAACACATGAAAGAAATCTGGGGACCCGAAAAAGCCACCCGCCGTTACCTCTATCAGTTGTTTCCCCGTGGCTACGGCCAGCAGGCTTGCAAAATCGCCGGCATGGTTAAGCCGCGCAAACTCATGCTGGATGTTTAAAATCACTTTCAACAGCTGTAATTGCCGCTAACTGCGCCGTTTATACAGGATCATAATCGCATCGGCTGATGTTGCAGTTTGTACTATGCATCCGGACTTTGCGCTAAATATTCGAAGTCAGTGAGGCCACGATTTTCCTGCCATGGATCATACATTCCAATTTTTTTTTGCACCAGATTTCACGAGCACTAAATTTATTTGACTCTTTCCCGCTTGCCGTGGCTGATATGGATAAAGGGCCTCCCTGTCACGTTTAATACGCCACCACGTAACATTTATCTTGAGATGTCTCTATAGATTCATCAACTGAAGGGGCTATGGCTGGCATTTTAACTCCAGGTCATATACTGCATGTTGACCAGGATGAGTTGATGCTTTTAGAAAAAATATTTGAGAAGAATCGGCAATGCTTTCAATATTCATATACGATGTGCGGGATTACTGGACCGCCGCTGCAAAATGGCGGGTAATTGTTCAAGTATTAGACTAATTGACTTCAGGGCAATATTAAGTCAAACAATCCTGGCAATTAGATTAGCGAGTTTAATTGGTTATTATGTTTATAACTTGATTAAGATGAATTGACACATGCGAACAATTGATAGATCTCACTGCCGTCCTTATCCGCGCAGCGTCGTCACCACGCTCGCCGGGTTGTTTTTCGGTTTTTTTGCGCTGATCGCACCAGGTGCGGAAGAGGCCGGCCAACGGGTTTCCATCGCGATTAGTGGCGGCGCCAGCAAAGGCGCTTACGAGGCAGGTTTGAACTGGGCGATCGTGCGCATCCTGCGTTATGAAGCCGGGGAACAGGATACGGTATTAAAGGGCAGTTATCGACCGTTTGAAGCGGCAAGTATGACAGGCGCATCGGCGGGCGGAATCAATGCCATCCTGTCGGCGATGGCGTGGTGTATAAGGCCTGACGGAAAGAGCGGTGTTTCCGACCGCATTGACAATAATATTTTTCGCAATTTATGGTTAAAACACGATATCAATACGTTGTTACCCTCCTATGCCAGGTCTTCGATCTATCGTGACGATGATGCGGTATTGGCGCGGAAAAGTTTAATTGAAGAAGCGGAAGTATTGCGTTCAATCTGGGAATCGCCGGTGTTTCGCAAGGATTGCCGGGTTCCTCTCGGAGTGACGGTAACGCGGGTGGAGCCCGAAAAAATGAACGTGGGAGAGATTCGCGTCAAGAACCAGCGATTCACATTTCCCTTTGAGTTCAGAACGCAAGATGATGGAACCGCCGGATTTTACTTTAACCCGGCTGATTATCCGTTATTGCTTGATTACTCCATGATATTAATGCCTAACGAACAAGGTGCGCCAAAGCATAAAATTGACAACGGGCAAATTATCGATGTGGTGATGACGTCCGCCGCTTTTCCGGTAGCGTTCGGGCGCAAGCGTTTGAAGTATTGCCGGCTGAGAGGGTTTTATAACCGCGATAATGAGGCGGTTGAAGCGGGCCAGGCTGTGTCTGAGATTGATTTGCAGTATTGCCCCGAAGGGTACGAATTAAGCGAGGCGGTATTTGCCGACGGCGGATTATTTGATAATTTGCCCATTGGCCTCGCGCGGACGCTTGCGGAGGAACACCGGAATAGTAGAAAAAATCCTTTACCGGTGACCTACATTTATATTGATCCAAACCGCCTGCGCTATCAGCTGCCGGAGAAAAGGGAATTTGAGAAATGTCTGGGTGGCAATCCCCCGCAAGCCTGCCGGGAACTGGAGTACAGTTTTTTTTCAGAAAGCCGGTTACTGCTCGGCGCGTTAGGAACCGCGCAAAGTTATGAACTTTATCGTGAACTGACCAGTGATGCCTGGGCGCATAATTTGTCGCAACTCGCGTACCAAACCGCCGACCTCTTGCAGGAGCTGGCCACTGAGAAAACCTGTGATCTGGAATTGCCGTTCCTGCAGGAAACACTGCCATGCCATGCCGCGTTGCGGTCTGCAAGCAACTTGCTCGAAATCAGTTACGACCGGATTGATTCACCCATAACGCCGCCATTTTCCGTGAAAAAACTGCAAAATGCCGGACTGATACAGCGCTGCCGTAATGCGGAAATTAATGCTGAATTACCCGTTGAAGCGGAATGTTACATAGATTTTGTTAAATACCGCAAAGCGCTTTTGCACGGATTAGAAGCGGTGCTGGCGTTAATACCGGACCAAAACGCCATATTAATGCAGCGGTTGCACAACGCGCAGTTCACGATTCATAATGACCGCATCATCCGCGTTACCAGCCGCGGCGCACCCATTACCGGTGAATTGCTTGAAGCATTTGGCGCATTCCTGGATCTCAAGTTTCGTGAATATGACTACTACGTGGGTGTATTTGACGCGCTTGTGCAGATAAGCGCTCTTGTGTGCAGCCATCACTACTCGCCACAGCGCCAGCCACAGGAATTTCAAAACTGCCGTGATGCAAATGTAAAACGTTTGCATGGCCGGCTCGGTATTGCAGACAGCAAAAAAGGGAATTATGTCTTTGCATTGCTTGCGAAACGGGAATTTGAACATGAAAAGGCTTTTGGATTCGCTTATGATCCAATGCCGCCCGAAGACCGGGACATGCGGATAATCCACGACGCGCTGGCGAATTCACTTGCCGCCGAACGGCGCCGCTCAGCCGGTCTTGTTGAAACAACGAGTGGCGAGGTTCAGTTTTTTGTTCACCTTAAACAAAATGGATTCACTCCAACGCCGGCTGAAGACGGTTCGCGGCCGTTGCTGGCCGACATTATCGAAGACCCGGAATTGTGGACTTATGAGTTGACACGGCGATTTACCAATCGCCTGTTGGCTTTGGAAAAAGATACGGAGCGAATCTACGCTGAACGCGAGCCGGATCCCGCCAAACGGCCGCAAACCAATGAAGCGGTACTGGGCGGGGCGTCGTTTGTAT
>JAKEGK010000247.1 GCA_022627515.1 Gammaproteobacteria bacterium | reverse complement strand
TGATACTGTTATTAAGTGATACTGTTATTAAGTGATACTGTTATTAAGTGATACTGTTATTAAGTGATACTGTTATTAAGTGATACTGTTATTAAGTGATAAAGGCATCATGCTTGAATAGTTTGTCTAGCCACTGTGAGGCGCGGGCCTTGAGTGCGTCGAGGGATTTTTCCGCGAGTTCACCCACCGGGTTTTCTCCATAGATGCCGGAAAGCACCATCGGAATGGCAATCAAAGGCAATATTGCAAAGCCACCCAAAGGCGCCGAGCCGACGGACATGGTGATTGCAATCAGGCCGGCGCCAAACATCACGCGTAAAATACGGTTAACTGTTAAATTTGTCATTGCTCTTTCCTCGTTGACGTAGTTGTAAAAGTTGTAAAATAAACTGCGAACGTTCAATTAGCAGTTATTAAAGACCACGGCGCTGAAGAAAAAATTATGAAGATATTAAGGAAACATTATCTGTGCTGCATTGCGGGGAGGTTGTGAGGCGCCATTGATGGTTGGTAAATGACCGTTTGCAGAAGGTCAACCAGAAGAAAACTGTGGCAATGCGGCGCAAAATAGCGGGAATACTGCAACAGCGAATCGCAGTGCGGATAACCGGGAAAATGCCAGGCCATAACAAACCGGCTTTAAACTAATATTTAAAGCCGGTTTTTATTTGATTGGTACTATTAGTTGAGAATTACAATAAGGATCAACCGCGGCGCCGCAAAAAGCCGATACCCAGTAATCCCAGGCCCAGCAGCGCAATGGAAGCGGGTTCAGGAACACTGGCGAATTGGGGCGAAATATGCAATTCATCGTTACCGCAGGATGGCAGCCAGTACATGTCATACAGTGTGGCGCCGCCAAAAATATTCATGTCCAGCGCCAGCTCAATAATGGAATGCTGACGGGTGGATGAGTTGAGGGTAAAAATATAGTCGGCCGTGCCTACCAGCGTGCCCCCGGAATTTTGACTCATCTGTACCGGTTGCTGAGGACTGATCGGATCGAGAATCCAGTCAGCCCCAAACCAGATTGAACCCGCGGTTTGTGTTGATAATGATGTATGACCAGTAGTATAACCGTTGCTGTTCACCTGATAGGTCGATCCGCTGGCTCCTTCCGTAATGGCAGAACCTGAATTGCCGACCGAGCCGCCACCGACTTCGATGCCAAACACGCCCAGGCTGGTTTCAATACGGATGTCACCGGGAGAAAACAAACCGCCAGACGAACTATTGCCATTATCCGGGCGTTGGCCGCTTAGAATGGAAAGATACAATGTTGAACCATCGCGCAGCGCGCCGAAGAATTCACCATCATAGTTCTGGCCGCCGTAATTTGGGCCGAGGTAATAATTGTTGGAAGTATCATTGGTATCTTCCAGATGGTAACCCGCCAGATCAGTGCGTAAAGCGGAATAATTGCTGCCAACCGGTTGGCTTGATGTGCCATCCGCAACCAGGATACCCCAGTCAGACAGATTGCCATCGACTGTTACGGCATAAGCATTGATTGTTGTTAGGGAAAGAATGGATCCCAGAACAACGTGATTTAATTTATACATCTTTGTTCCCTTTGTCGTTACTGCCTTTGTAACCGGATGCGTTTACACCGTGTTACACGGGTCAGCGGTTATGGATAGAGTAAAATTGTTATTGTAGATTTTTAATATTTTTAGATTTGGAGCAGATAGTAATCAGCAAATGCTGTGCCCAAATAATAAACAATTTGAAATTACAATAAGTTATATCGGGTGAATCAGGAAAATTACTAATCGTAAAGACAACTTGTAAATATTTTCGACAGTGACTATGGCAGAGAAATCAATCTTGTTATAGGCGGTAAACAGGGAATTAGAAGTTGCGTTCACGGCATACCCCCCGGGAAAAACATTTTTAGACGGAGTGTGTTTTACAGGTATGCAGTTTAATTACCGGCAGGAACAAGCTTCCGGATTTTTTGCAGGATAAAAAACATAGTTTGCTGGTTTTGCTTTACCAGCGCTTCAGTTTATCAATGAAGCCGTGAAGCGCTGGTGTCGCAGGTTAACGCAATGCATTTTTATCGCGTGGCTGTGTTCAACGCTGTGGTTTTGCAAAGCGCGGCTGATTCTGAACGTCGCAAATTGCCGCTGAACTTTACGGGGACCCGTCCAGGCCTACATGCCCATGCCACCACTCATACTGCCGCCGCCCATGCCACCCATAATTGTCTCCTTTGTCAATAAATTGGATGTTGAAAAGTAAATTAACCGTTGTGGTTGGAATGTATTTAAAGGGAGGCAAATTACCGGTAACTTATTACTGCCTTAAACGGCCCTTAAAAGTTGGGGGTATTCTTAAAGAACACTTAATATCAACGTTGGATTGGCGGCAGCGTATGCAAATAAAGAAACCTGGCGCCAAAATGATTGCCATACTAAGAAAGCGCCGGGAGCTTTATTTATGCGCCGCTCATGCCATGCAATCGATAAGCAGGTTGTTTACGCCGTTATTGTAAAAGTCGGAGTTATTGCCGCAGGGATAAGCGTGTGAAATGTTCGAACGTGTTTTTTTGGGTATTTATGCTATCCGGCGAATCTTCGAAAGCTAAAAATCGAGATCGACATAATGAAAAGTTTATTGCTTATTGCTCACGGCAGCCGCCGCGCCCAGTCAAATGACGAAGTGCGTAGATTGGCGGAACGGATTTTCTCGCAAACGAATTCCGGTTTTGATGAGGTGAGCGCGGCATTTCTGGAACTGGCTGAACCCTCCATTCCCGCTGGACTGGAAGCGTGTATTCAGCGCGGCGCCACGGAGGTTGTTGTGTTTCCCTATTTTCTCGCGGCCGGTCGCCATGTCGTTGACGATATTCCGCAAGCAATCGCTCCGGTCGCCGCGATGCATCCCCAGGTCAAAGTCCATATTGCGTCTCACCTGGGCATGGCGTCAGACCTGCCGCAAGTTATTCTCGCGACCGCTAAACTTGACTTACGCTGAACCCGGGTCAGTTGCTGTGTTATTACGACCCGCAACTGGTTTGCGTTAACAGGGTGCCCGCGTCATGCCGCGTTTCCTTGTAAACCACCGTAAGAGTGCCGCTATCCGCGGATATAATTATCAACTGCTCTCCTTCGCCATAGATGAAGAGCATGCCTTCGGTGAGATCCGCATTGAAATGGTCAATGAATTTGAAGTAGAACCGTCCCGCATTGGGTAAATTCAGGTAGCCAAGATCAAATTCACCGTTCTTGATGTTTACATCTTCCAGTCCAACCTCGATTGTGTTTGCCAGATCCGAAATATTGAGGTTCATAAACATGTCATCGGCCCGGCCATCCCAGGTATTGCCATCAAGCGACAGGTTCACGCCAGTGCCTTCTATGGTCAGTTCAACAATATCGGAAGTGAAATTGGCGCCGCTTTCCGTTGCGCCATTGATAATCCCATTTAACGTTACCTGTTGACCCCGGGCGTTGACGCAGTAGTCGGTAAGTTCTATCCCGAATTGCGGCCCGTTTTCTGTGAAATTGGCGCTGCCGCCGCAGTAATTTGAATCGGCGCCATTGCCCTTGGAAGCGTATGCGCTCAACAAACTGGTTGAAAGGATCTGCAGCTGTTTCTGGCTGTCGCAAAAACCGCTGGCGGCGGCGCTTGCCTTGGCGCTATCTAATGTGTCTGACAGGTTTGGTTCCGGAGGAGCGGGTGCGTCCGGAAGATCGGGAACAACGGCGGGATCCTGGGGGGTGTCAAGAACCCCTGGATCCTGGCTCGCCACGGTGGAATTATCCCCGCAGGAACAAATTAACGGAAGTACCAAAGCCAGCAGAAATATTTTTTTCATGTGATTACCTCGGAACAACTGCTATGAATACGGCTAACGGAAGGAATATGCAGCTAAATTACCCGGTGATTCATATCATTGCAAGCTGTTTAAGTAGCTGGACGCTGCGAGGCGGCCATGCTGTTCTACTATAATGGAAAATGCGATATTAACCGGGAACCAGTCCACATAATGAAATAACGAACAATCCTCCCATCGAAAAAATCAATATCTTATGTAACGAATCAGCAGAATATTGGTTTACAAGCGGCGAACAAAAGAGGGGTAAAGGCGGAATGGCGCTTACTTAAGAAATCAAACAAGCTAAATCTTGGTCACCAGCGGCAGATGCTAGTGCTACTTTAGTTACTTTAATTTATGTTAATGAACAATCCCGCACGGGAAGCGGAGGCGTCTGGCAAGACACGCCGTAAATACCTCCATGTAGGCTCGATGGC
>JAKEGK010000246.1 GCA_022627515.1 Gammaproteobacteria bacterium | reverse complement strand
GGGGCATAGCCCCCTTTTTTGAAACGAAATAATTACCGGTTCACGGTATCGTTTCCCGTTTTCGATTTCCTGTTAGCACTGTCTGACGGTGCTGTTAACAAAATCTATTTATCTGGTGAGGACTAAATAATGGCAATTACAGCAGCCCTGGTTAAAGAACTTCGTGAAAGAACACAAGCCGGCATGATGGAATGTAAAAAAGCGCTGGTTGAAACCAATGGCGATATTGAAGCGGCGGTCGAATATATGCGTAAAGCCGGGTTGGCCAAAGCCGATAAAAAAGCCGGACGTATCGCCGCCGAAGGCGCCATTGTTTCCAGAACCTCCCCCGATGGCAAAGCCGCGGTGATTGTTGAAATCAACTGTGAAACTGATTTTGTCACCAAGAGCGATGATTTCCAGAAATTTGCCAACGAAGTCGCGGATCTTGCGCTGAAAAATCTGCCGGACAGTATCGACGGCCTGTTAAGCCTCAAAACGGCAAGCGGCGACAGCGTGGCGGACGCGGCCAAGGCGCTGATTGCCAAGATTGGTGAAAATATTAATGTGCGCCGCTATGCAAAAGCCGTAACGGATCGCGGCGTCATTGGCGCCTATTTGCATGGTTCCCGCATTGGCGTGGTTGCGACCCTGCAAGGTGGTAATGAGGAACTGGCAAAGGATATCGCCATGCACGTTGCGGCAAGCAAGCCGGTTTGCGTTTCCGCGGAACAGGTTCCGCAGGAAGTTATCGATAAAGAAAAGGAAATATATTCCGCCCAGGCTGCGGAAAGCGGCAAGCCCGCAGACATTATTGAGAAAATGGTGATGGGCCGCGTTAACAAGTTTCTCAAAGAGATTACCCTGTTGGGGCAACCTTTTGTCAAGGATCCCGACGTGACGGTTGAAAAACTGCTGAAAGACGCCAAAGCAACCGTGGAAGCGTTTTCCCGGCTCGAAGTGGGTGAGGGAATCGAGAAGAAAATGGAAAATTTTGCAGAGGAAGTCATGGCGCAGGTTAAAGGCGGTTAGTCAATAACACAAATTCCAGGATAGAGAATCATGGCTGCAAGCAACAAAAAGCCCGTCTACAAGCGGATATTGCTCAAATTGAGTGGCGAGGCATTGATGGGCGATTCGGAGTTCGGTATCGATCCGAAAGTTATCGATCGCATCAGCGACGAAATCAAGGCGTTGACCGCGATTGGAGTAGAAGTTGCGCTGGTCATTGGTGGCGGCAATATTTTTCGTGGAGTGAGCCTGTCCGCGGCCGGGATGGACCGCGCGACTGCTGACTACATGGGAATGCTGGCGACGGTAATCAATGCCCTGGCGATTCAGGACGGGCTGGAAAGAAAAGGCATGTATGTCCGGGTCATGTCCGCAATTCATATCAATGAAGTGGCTGAGGATTATATCCGCCGCCGCGCCATCAGGCACCTGGAAAAAGGCCGGGTGACGATTTTTGCCGCGGGTACCGGAAGCCCGTTTTTTACCACCGATTCCGCCGCCAGCTTGCGCGGTATTGAAATCAATGCTGATGTCGTGCTTAAAGCCACCAAGGTCGATGGAGTCTATTCAGCGGATCCCATGAAAGATAAAAACGCCGTGTTTTATCCGCAATTGACGTACGATGAAGTCTTGATGAAAAAACTCAATGTAATGGATGCGACCGCGATAGCGTTATGCCGCGATTACAATATGCCGGTACGCGTTTTTAATATGAACAAGGAAGGTTCTTTAATGCGTATCATGCTTGGCGAGAACGAAGGAACCATAGTGGAAAGGGGAACCGCATGATTAAAGAAATAATCAAAGACGCTGAAAACCGTATGAAGAAAAGTATCGAGGCGCTTAAAATTGACCTGACGAAACTGCGCACCGGGCGTGCGCATACCAGCCTGCTCGATCACATCACCGTTTCCTACTACGGCAACGTCACACCCTTAAGTCAAGTGGCATCCATCACTGTCAGTGATCCCAGGACATTAACCGTGTCACCCTGGGAACAAAACATGGTGCAAGCGGTGGAGAAGGCGATTATGCAATCTGACCTGGGCTTGAATCCGGTTACCGCGGGCAAGGTAATCCGGGTGCCGCTGCCTCCATTAACCGAGGAACGCCGCAAGGACATGATCCGCGTGGTGCGCCACGAGGGGGAAAATGCCCGGGTGGCAATCCGGAATATACGCCGTGACGCCAACAGTGAGTTAAAGTCACTGAACAAGGACAAGGAAATCACCGATGACGAATTGCGTCAGGCAGAAGACGTTATCCAGAAAACCACCGACAAATATGTCAAGGAAGTTGACCAGGTACTCGATGCAAAAGAAAAAGACCTTATGGAAGTTTAATGGATCAAGGATCAGTGGCAAATTCAGGAGGCGCACTATCCAGCTTGTTTTCACGCTATCTTTCTGCATGCATCAAATCGATACGGTACTCCTGAACGCAAATTAGGCAGCTAATTCATGTCTGAAGATTCCAGCGCACTCTCCGCCAGCAAACATAGATTACCCCGCCATATTGCAATCATCATGGATGGCAACGGCCGCTGGGCAAAAAACCGTATGCTGCCGCGCTTCGCCGGCCACAAAGCAGGAGTGGAGGCGGTGCGAGGCGTAGTGGAAAACTGCGCCCGGAAGGGTGTGGAAGCGCTTACGCTGTTTGCCTTCAGCAGCGAAAACTGGCGCAGGCCCGCCAAGGAAGTGGGATTGTTAATGGATTTATTGCATACCGCGCTGGGGCGTGAAGTAAAGCGGCTTAACGAAAACAATGTCCGGCTGCGATTTATTGGCGACAGAACCGCATTTAGTGAAAAACTGCAATCGAGATTGCATGAAGGTGAAGAGGAAACCAAGGAAAATACCGGCCTGACGCTGGTGGTTGCGGTCAACTACGGCGGCATGTGGGACATAGCTCATGCGGCGCGTCTTATTGCCAGGCAGGTTAAAGACGGCCAGCTTGATGTGCAGGATATCGACGAGGAATTGTTTGCCACTTTTCTGTCATTAAATGATTTGCCCGGCCCCGATTTATTTATCCGCACCGGTGGTGAAATGCGTATCAGTAATTTTCTGCTTTGGCAGCTTGCCTATGCGGAACTTTATTTTACCGATACTTTATGGCCGGATTTCAATGAACAAACTCTCAATGAAGCACTGGCTTCATTTGCCAAACGGCAACGCAGGTTTGGCCGGACCAGTGAACAGGTGGAGCAGGAAGAAGGTGCTTAAAACGCGCCTTATTACAGCCGCTATACTCGTTTCCGCCGTTGCTGGCAGCGTGCTCTGGCTGTCACAGGTCAACTTCGCAATATTTTTTGCAGCGTTTGCCGTTGCCGGCGGCTGGGAGTGGTCCCGGTTTCTGCGCTTGCATAATCATTTGGCGCGCATGTTGTATGCCGCCGTTGTTTTTGCGGCTATCCTGCTTTGCTGGTTCTATGCGGCCGGAAACACAGGGCGTGTACTCCCGGTATTGATCGCCGGCATGATATGGTGGATGTGCGCGTTAATACTGGTCTTTATGTACCCGAAGTACGCGAGCATTCGTGGAAACAGGGTGTTGGGCGCGTTGATTGGTTTGCTGGTTATCGTGCCGTGCTGGCTGGCTATCGTGGAATTAAGAAACAGTTCGGGGCAGGGTGTGTATCTGGTGTTGTTTCTGCTGGGTCTGGTGGCGGTGGCTGACAGTTCAGCCTATTTTGGTGGAAAAAAATGGGGCGCTAATAAACTGGCGCCACATGTAAGTCCCGGTAAAACATGGGAAGGGGTTATTGGCGGAATGCTGGGCGCCGCGCTTTTTTCCTTTGTTTGCAGCTGGTTTTTTGAATTTCAGAACGAAGCGTGGCAAACAAAAGCGGCATTTATAATGATAGGCGTGGTGACCGCCATTACTTCGGTGCTTGGTGATCTCACCGAAAGCATGTTTAAACGGCAGGTCGGGTTGAAAGACAGCGGGAGCATGCTGCCGGGGCATGGCGGTGTGCTGGATCGCATTGACAGTTTGACCGCGGCGGCGCCGGTATTTGCGGTATGCACGTGGATGCTTCTTCAATAAACATTTGCTGATATAGCAATAACGAATTCATGCAGTCACAAATGCGAAACCAAAAACGGAATCAAAAATCGATTGGAGTAACGATCCTGGGTTCAACAGGCTCCATTGGCGTTAACACACTGGACGTGCTGGAACGTCATAAAGATCGGTTTCATGTTGTTGCGCTGACGGCTAACAACCGGGTTGACCGGCTATTCGAACAGTGCAGAAAATTCCAGCCGGCGTTTGCGGTTATGCTGTCGCCCGATGCGGCGCAGCAACTGGAACAAAAGTTCAAACAGTCCGGAATCTCAACCCGCGTGTTGTCGGGTATTGAAGGACTGGAACAGGCCGCCTCGGAGGCGTCCGCCGATTATGTCATGGCGGCAATTGTCGGCGCAGCGGGGTTGCGTCCCGCCCTGTCCGCCGCGCGCGCCGGCAAGCGCATCTTGCTGGCAAACAAAGAAGCGTTAGTGATGTCCGGCCGGATTTTTTTGGATGAAGTGAAAAATAGCGGTGCGCAGCTCCTGCCTATCGATAGCGAACATAATGCAATATTCCAATGCATGCCCGCCGGTTTTGGCAATGGATTGGAAGATGTTGGTGTGCGGCGCATACTGTTAACGGCGTCGGGCGGCCCGTTCCGGAAACTGCCGCTGGAAAAACTGCGTGACGTAACTCCTGCTCAGGCGTGCGCGCATCCGAACTGGGTGATGGGCAAAAAAATTTCCGTGGATTCCGCCACCATGATGAACAAAGGGCTGGAAGTTATTGAGGCGTGCTGGTTGTTCGGAGCGTCGCCGGATAATATTCAGGTCGTGCTGCATCCGCAAAGCGTCATTCATTCCATGGTGGAATATGCCGATGGTTCAGTACTGGCTCAAATGGGAAATCCCGATATGCGCACCCCGATTGCGCATGCGCTGGCGTGGCCAGACCGCTTTGAATCCGGCGTGCAAAGTCTGAATTTGTTCGAAGTGGCAAGACTGGATTTTGAAGAGCCTGATTTGCAGCGATATCCGTGCCTGCGTCTGGCGATTGATGCGATGCGGGCGGGAGGCGCCAGTTCAACGATTTTAAATGCAGCAAATGAAATAGCGGTACAGGCGTTCCTGGACGGCGATATTGCGTTTACTGATATCGCGAACATAATTGAATATGCATTGTCACAAGTATCGGCAACGGCCATTGATAGTCTTCAAAGCGTGCTGGCAGCTGATGCCTTGACGCGGCAGGTCAGCAAGGAATATATAAATCGACATTCATTCTCCGCAAGGAAATCCGGTCAATGAGCAGCTTTCTTACATCACTATCCGCTTTTATATTCGCCATTGGCGTGCTCATTGCTTTTCATGAATTCGGGCACTACTGGGTGGCGAGGCGTTGCGGAGTCAAAGTGCTGCGCTATTCCATTGGCTTCGGAAAACCGCTCTGGCTGCGCCGTCATGGCGCGGATCAAACGGAATATGTGATCGCGGCGATTCCTTTGGGTGGCTACGTCAAGATGCTGGATGAGCGTGAAGGCGAAGTGCCGGCAAACGAAGCGCACCGCGCTTTCAATCGCCAATCAGTCAGCAAGCGCATCGCGATTGTAGCCGCGGGTCCGGTGTTCAACTTTGTATTCGCCATCTTTGCCTATGCCTTGATGTATGTTGTAGGCGTGCCCGGCATTAAACCCGTTGTCGGCGAAGTCAAGGAACAATCCATTGCGTACAATGCCAACATTCACGCCAATGATGAAATTATCGCAGTGGACGGGGAGCTGACGCCTACCTGGGGCAGCGCGCGCATGGCAATGCTTCAATCCGCGTTGCAGAACGACCGTATCAATCTTGAACTGCAGGACCCCGCTCAACAGCGTTATCATGTCTCCCTGCCGGTTAATGCAATCAGCACTGAAAACAAACAAAGCCTGTTAATGGAGGAGCTGGGCTTGAGTCCTTACCGGCCACCTATTCCGGCCGTTATGGGTAAGTTGAGTGCGGGCGGCGCCGCGGAGCGGGACGGATTGTTACCGGGTGACAGGATAGTGGCGTCTGACGGCCGCGAAATCCGGGACTGGGAAGCCTGGGTAAATATAGTCCGCGACAGTCCGGAAAAGAAATTGCAAGTAACCATTGAGCGCAACGGCAATATCAGGCAAATTGATTTGACCCCGGAGGCGCTTGAAAGTGAAACCGGTACTATAGGACGAATCGGCGCGCTTCCTGAGCCGGTTGAATATCCGAAGGAATTGCAGACGGTGCTGAGTCACTCCCCGGGGACCGCATTCTATACTGCGATTGTTAAAACCTGGCAAATGTCAGTGCTGACCTTGCGCATGATCGGCAATATGCTGATTGGCGAAGTGTCAGTCAAGAACCTGAGCGGACCCATCACGATCGCAACCTATGCGGGGTATACCGCTTCCGAGGGCCTGCCGACATTTTTGTCTTTTCTGGCCATCGTAAGCATCAGCCTTGGAGTGCTTAACCTGCTGCCCATCCCCATGCTGGACGGCGGGCATTTGCTGTTTTATTTTATTGAAATTATCAAGGGCAGTGCGCTGTCGGATGAAACGCAGCTAAAAATGCAGCATATTGGCATCGTGCTGCTCGGTCTCCTGATGATGCTGGCGTTTTATAATGATATACAAAGATTGTTTTGGGGATGATTATTTTGTGGATGATTGATTAGGGGGTGGTCGTTTTGGGGTTACCGCTCATTACCATCCTTGTTGCATGCAATAGTTTTAATCCGGAATCTGTAGATGATGCAAAACAAAAATAACAATAAAAACGGGACTGACCAATGAAGTTGCGCATAGTGCTATGCGCGGTTTTGTTGCTGTTACACCAATCGGTCTCCGCTATCGAATCGTTCGTTATCCAGGATATCAAATTAGAGGGATTGCAGCGCATCTCGCTGGGTACTGTTTTCACGTACCTGCCGCTTAAAGTTGGTGAAACCCTGGATGACAAGCGTTCCACTGAGGCAATCCGCGCCCTGTTCAAAACCGGTTTTTTTGAAGATGTCTGGTTGTCCCGCGACGGCGATGTGCTTGTCATTCATGTTATCGAGCGGCCGTCCATATCCAGCATAAAAATATTCGGCAACAAGGAAATTAAAACCGAAGACCTGACGAAAGCGTTGAAGGAAATTGGCCTGGCGGAAGGCCGTGTTTTCAACCGTTCGTTGCTGGATCAGGTAGAGCAGGAACTGCATCGTCAGTATTTCGCGCTGGGCAACTACGGGGTGAAAATTAAATCAACCATTACTGACCTGGAACGTAACCGGGTGGATGTGCAGCTCGATATCGAAGAAGGTGATCCCGCCAGGATCCGGCAGATCAAGATCGTCGGGGCAAAAGCATTCCCGGAAAAACAGTTGCTCGGCGAGTTGCAACTGAGCATGCCTACCGCATTTTCGTTTCTTAGCGGCAGCGACAAGTATTCCAAACAGGTGTTGGTTGGCGACCTGGAAAAGCTGCGCTCCTATTATCTGAATCGTGGTTATATCAATTTCAATATTGATTCGACACAGGTTTCCATCAGTCCTGACAAGAAAGATGTCTATATCACGATTAATCTTACTGAAGGCGACCAGCATTTCGTCAAGGATATTTCACTGGCGGGTGATTTGATCATTCCGCGCGAGGAAATCGAAAAACTCATAACCCTGGCGCCCGGCAGTGTGTTCTCAAGGCAAAAAGTGATTGATACGACCAATGCGATTGTCGATCGGCTTGGCGTTGACGGATACGCGTTTGCCAATGTAAATCCGATACCCAAAATAGATAAAACTTCCAAAGAGGTTTCCCTGACGCTGTTTATCGATCCGGGAAGCCGGGTCTACGTGCGGCGGATTAATATACTCGGTAACACCAAAACCAAGGATGCAGTCATCCGCCGGGAAATGCGCCAGATGGAAGGCGGATGGATTTCGACGCCACTGGTCAACCGGTCAAAGATACGCCTGCAACGGCTGGGATTTTTTGACGAGGTCAAACTTGATACGCCGTCGGTACCCGGCACTACGGATCAGGTGGATATCAATGTTGAAGTAACCGAAGGATCAACCGGTTCGTTTACGGCGGGTGTGGGATATGGAAGTGAAGGCGGATTGCTGTTTAACGCCAGTGTGTCACTCAGTAATTACCTTGGCACCGGCAAGCAGGTAAAAATCGAGGGCAGCAAAAACGACATCACGGAGTTTTATAATTTTTCCTGGAACAATCCTTATTTCACGATAGACGGAATCAGCCGTGGTTTCAGCCTGTATTCCCGGACCACCGACGCCGCAGAAGCGGATCTGGCGGACTTCCTGACCGACAGGATCGGGGCAAACATTAACTTCGGCATACCGTTAACGGAATATACCAGGGCCCGTTTCGGATTGGGTGTGGAAGATACCAATCTGGTGGTGAATGACGCGGAAGCTCCGCTTTATTACAGTGTCTGGACCACGGAATATGGCAACCAGTTTCTTACTTTTGTCTCCACTTTTGAGCATACCTTTGATACACGCAACAAAATATTGTTTCCCGATAGCGGCATCCTCTCACGGACATCGGCGGAAATCGCCTTCCCGGGCGGCGACCTCGAGTTTTATAAAGCCAGTTACAATATCAACTGGTATTTGCCGCTGACCAGCAAGATAACTTTTTTGATGGGTGGTGAATTTGCCTATGGCGACGGTTACGGCGATACTGTGGTTATGCCGTTCTTCGAAAATTATTTCGCGGGCGGTATCCGGTCGGTGCGGGGTTTCCAACAGAACTCCATCGGCCCAAAGGGTATCGATTGCAGGCAGGTGGCGCAGGATGACGGGCATGGAGGCACGACGACAACATTGGTCTGCACTGCGGATTATTCCATCGGCGGCAACGCAAAATTCGAAGGCCGCACAGAGTTGTTTTTTTCCAATCCTTTTGAAGAAGAGCCGAGCAAAAATTTCCGCTTAAGTGCTTTTATAGATTTCGCCCGGGTATATACCAATGTCTATAACGCCGCTATCGTCGAGGATGACCGGCTGCGGGCGTCATACGGTTTCGGCGCCGTCTGGATTACACCGGTCGGGGCATTAAATTTCAGTCTTGCATGGCCGTTGATTTCCTATGAAGGCGACGAGACGGAAACATTCGGATTCAATATCGGAGCGCCATTTTAATTTTCCGGTTCTGTTGGCGGCCGGTTACCGGTAAGGCAAAACAGATTCCCATGCAGAAGTGAAATTTCGGTGTATATTTAAACAAGCCGTTTTTTTAAAATTTTTTTAACGCCTGAAAAGATCCCGGAAAGTTGAAAACGCCTGGCGAAGCGGGCCGGACAATTCTTCCTTCCCCCGGCTGGAAAATACGGATTCCATGGTTCGTTTGAGGTATTATGCGCTTTCATGGCATTATTGCCGGGTCTTACAGCAAGTTACAGCTATATCTTTTCCCGGGTGGATATAAATTAATCACTAGGAGTCGCTATTTAACCATGATACCAACTGTTTCTAAATTGCCCCTCTATACCAGTCTCGTAGGATTATTGGTTCTGTGCCTGCCAGCCGCCGTTCTGGCGGAGACAAAAATCGGATTTGTAAATGCCGCGCGTGTGCTGGAGGAAGCGCCGCAGGCGGACGCGGCGAGAGAACAGTTGGAAAAGGAGTTTGCGCCGCGCGACAAAGAAATTGTGAATATGCAAAACGATTTGAAAAAGCTCGAAGAGAAACTGGCCCGGGATGGCGCCGTCATGAGCGAAAGCGAACGCAGCAAGGTGGAACGGGACGTGTTGTCGTTCCAGCGTGATATCAAACGCAAAAAAGAGGAGTTCCGCGAAGACCTGAACATCCGGCGCAACGAGGCGTTTGAACGGTTGAGAAAGCGTGTCTTTGAAGTGATTGTAAAAATCGCTGAAGAGAAGAAATTTGACCTTATCGTAAGCGATGGTGTTGTGTTCGCAAGCAAGCGTATTGATATTACCAACGAAGTTGTGGAAAAACTGAAATCGGAATTGTCCGCACCGAAGAAGTAAGCGGTCCAGATTGGCATAACCTCAATATAAGCAAGACGATCACTCCGTGCACAAACTAGGGGATATAGCTCAATATATTGGTGCGGAACTCATTGGTGATGCAAACTGTGCGATTGAGCGGGTTGCAACCCTGGCTAACGCCCGGTCCGGAGACATTACATTTATAACCAACGCGCGTTATAAAAACCTGCTGCCGGTCACCAAGGCTTCAGCCGTCATTATTCCGGATCAATATCGTTCATTGTTAAAAACCAACGGGATCGTGGTGAAAGATCCGTATGTCGCTTATGCCAGAATAGCGGCGCTCCTGTACGCTTCCGTTTCCAGCCGGCAAGGTATTCATCCGTCCAGCAGTGTGGGACCAGGATGCAGGATAGCTGCTACCGCCTGGATCGGTCCCAATTGTGTGGTTGATAGCGGGGTAATGATCGGCGAGAACACCTATATTGGCCCCGGTACTGTGATAGAAAAAGACGCGGTCATAGGCAACGATTGTTTTATTGTCGCCAATGCTACAATCTGCCATGGCGTTATTATTGGAGACCGCGCTATTTTACATCCCGGTGTGGTCATAGGCAGTGACGGTTTTGGCCTGGCTAACGATGACGGCAAGTGGGTCAAAATTCCCCAGATCGGGACGGTGCGTGTTGGTCATGATGTTGAAATCGGGGCTAACACAACCATCGACAGAGGCGCAATCGAAGACACCGTTATCGGCGACGGCGCCAAAGTTGATAATCTGGTTCAGATTGCGCATAACGTGCAGATCGGCGCGCATACTGCGATTGCCGGATGCACCGGAATTGCCGGCAGCGCAAAGATCGGCAGCCATTGCCAGTTGGGAGGCGGCGTGGGTGTCGTTGGTCATCTGGAAATAGCCGACCATGTGCAGATAACCGGTATGTCGAAAGTGAGCAGTTCAATAACAGAGCCCGGTGTTTATTCATCCGGCACGCCATTGCAACCGTATCAGAAGTGGCAACGCAATATGGTGCGTGTTAAACAGCTGGATGAGATGTCGCGAAGGTTGAAAGCATTGGAAGAAAAACTCAATCAACAAAAGAAAGAGGACTGATGGAAAATTCTGAAGGTTCAATGGATATATACCAGGTGCTGGAACATCTGCCTCATCGGTATCCTTTTCTGCTTATCGACAGGGTTGTCGAATGCAGGCTGGGCGAGTCGCTGACAGGAATAAAGAATGTCACGTATAACGAGCCTTACTTCACCGGCCATTTTCCCAAAAAACCCGTCATGCCCGGCGTGTTAATCCTGGAAGCCCTGGCGCAGGCGACTGGTATTCTTGCATTCCGGAGCAGCAATGCCAGACCTACTGAAGAATCCCTGTATTACCTGGTTGGCATAGACGAAGCCCGTTTCAAACAGGTTGTAAAACCGGGTGATCAATTGATACTGAAAGTCGAGGTCATCAAGGCGAAAAGAGGCGTGTGGAAATTTAATGGTGAAGCCAGCGTTGACGGCAATGTGGTTGCGACGGCCGTGTTGATGTGCGCGGAACGGCCGGCCTAGCAACACAAAGACGGCAATTAATGCATAGACGGAAAGACGCGACGACGCGCAGGCGCCGGATTATTTTGAATAAACAGAGAATTGCCTTTTGGATTCCCGTTATTACCGTCCGACATGGCATCATCACCGACACTATTGCGAACGTTTTACTCTATTGATTTCTTCGCGCCTTTGCGATAATTCTTTTCAGAAGTTGAAATACCACGGATTTTGCTGACGAGCCTTGAGTATTCCAGAGTATTAAAATAATTAGAGGCCCTGCTAACTTGATACATCCGACCGCAATCATCGATAAATCAGCCAGCATCGATAACAGCGCGACTATTGGTCCTTATTCCATTATTGGCGCGGACGTGCAGATTGCGGCCGGGACCACCATCGGTCCTCATGTTGTTATCAATGGACCCGCCATTATCGGGAAGAATAACCGCATCTTCCAGTTCGCTTCTATTGGCGAAATGCCGCAGGATAAAAAGTATGCCGGCGAATCCACCCGCCTTGTGATTGGCGACAACAATGTGATCCGGGAATATTGCACCATCAGCCGCGGCACGGTTCAGGATCAGGGCATCACGCGGGTTGGTAGTGATAACTGGATAATGGCTTATGTGCATATCGCGCATGATTGCCAGATCGGCAGCCATACGATATTTGCCAATTCCGCAACGCTGGCCGGCCATGTGATTATCGAAGATTATGCGATTCTGGGCGGATTCACCCTTGTGCACCAATTTTGCAAAATAGGCGCGCATTGCTTCACGGGTATGAATAGTGTGATCTCGCAGGATGTTCCGCCCTACTTGATGATTGCCGGGCATATGGCCAGGCCTTACGGGATTAACAGTGAAGGACTCAAACGCCGCGGTTTCAGCAGCGAAACTCTCAGTGCGCTGAAAAAAGCCTATAAAATTATTTATCGATCCGGCAATTCACTGGAACAAGCAATCGCTGAACTGATGGAGTTAGGCAAGCAGCACAGGGACGTCGCTTATCTCGCCGATTTTCTCAAAGGCTCAACGCGTGGTATATTACGTTAGGTGCCGGGAAATTTGCGCTTAAATCCGTGCCGCTTAATCCAGGGTAATAAATCGGGTAAAGATCCGGTGAATCGCATTTCTTTCCGTCAATTTTGTGCAGATCCTCTCTGTTTCCTATTCATTGGTGTATTCAATCGAAACATATTAATTGAACTTCAGCAGAGTGGTTATTAATGCGTATTGGTATCGTGGCTGGTGAAGCTTCCGGCGATTTACTGGGTTCCGGTCTAATTACGGAACTGCGGAGGCTGCGGCCGGAACTGACATTCGAAGGAATCGCGGGCCCGCGCATGATTGCAGCTGGTGCGGTGTCCCTGTATCCAATGGAACGGTTGTCGGTTATGGGGTTAGCAGAAGTATTGGGACGCTACGCCGAACTGCATAAAATGCGCAAGGAACTGATCAGGCATTTTTGTAACGACAGGATTGATCTGTTTATCGGCGTCGATGCGCCGGATTTTAATCTGGGCGTGGCAGCGCAATTGCACAAGGCGGGTATCAAAACCGTTCAGTATGTCAGCCCGCAAGTATGGGCCTGGCGGCAGTACCGGGTAAAAAAAATTGCGCGTTCAATTGATCTGATGTTAACCCTGCTGCCTTTTGAGGCCGGTTTTTACCAGAAACATCAGGTGCCGGTGCGGTTTGTTGGGCATCCCCTGGCTGATTTGATTCCCATGGAGAATGACAAGACAGCCGCGCGTCACTTGCTGAAACTGCCGCAAGGAAAAAAGATCCTGGCAATTCTGCCGGGAAGCCGCAGTAACGAAGTGCAATACCTTGGCGGCCGGTTTTTACAGATTGCGTCCTGGTGTTACCGGCAGAGAAACGATTTGCATTTCATAACGCCGCTGCCAAACCCGGAACGGCGCCGGCAGTTTGAACAATGCATCGCGCAACACCCTGAACAATTGCCCATTACACTGGTGGATGGCATGTCGCGGGAAGTGGTGTCGGCCGCGGATGTGGTATTGCTGGCGTCCGGCACCGCGGCGTTGGAGACCATGTTGCTGAAAAGGCCAATGGTTGTTGCGTATCGCATGGCGCCTCTGACGTACTGGATAAGTAAGAAGCTGGTTAAACTAAAGCATTTTTCATTACCCAATTTACTGCTGCCGGAGCCGCTGGTTCCGGAGTTCCTGCAGGAAGGCGTCACGCCGGAGCTGGTGGGCAAGGTATTGCTCGAATACCTCAATGATGAAATTAAGGTGCGGTTTCTTACACAGCAATTTAATGAAGTCCATATGCAGCTGAAAAGGAACGCCAGTGTAACGGCCGCCGCTGCGGTGCTGGAATTGCTGGATAAAGGGAATTGAAGATGAAAGAGAATACAGCTGGATTTTGGCGCGAGGCGCAACGCATTGCCGGTGTTGATGAAGTAGGCCGTGGACCGCTGGCCGGTCCGGTGGTTACGGCAGCCGTTATACTCGACAGCAACAATCCCATAACCGGATTGACCGATTCAAAAAAACTGAGTGAACAGCGGCGGGAAGAGTTGGCGAATGAAATCCGGCAAAAAGCCATCGCCTGGTCGTTGGGCCGCGCCGAAGTGCACGAGATTGATGCGATTAATATTTTGCAGGCAACCTTGCTGGCAATGCAACGGGCTGTCGCCGGATTGTCTCCCCAACCGGACTACGTGCTGGTGGATGGAAATCGTTGCCCGGCTTTTCACTGCCCGGCGGAAGCCATCATCAAGGGTGATTTATATGTGCCGCAGATCAGCGCCGCCTCGATTATCGCCAAGGTTGCACGCGACAAAGAAATGGAAGAACTGGACAGGCAGTTTCCAGGTTATGGACTGCGTGGTCATAAAGATTACCCAACCAAATTACATATTGCCGCGCTGGAAAAATTGGGGGTAACCGCCATTCACCGCCGCTCTTACGCTCCAGTAAAAAAGTTGTTATGAAGGATTGTTTCTAGAACCTCTCTCAAACTTGATAAGTTACCGGCTTCGGGGGTGCATTTCAAAACACGCTATAAATACCTCCCTGTAAGCTCGACGGCGGCATCCCTGCCGCCGACGGTTTTGAAATGCACCCCCGAAGCCGGTAACTTGGTTATCACGACTTTATTAGGCTGAAAGGTAATTTTGAGACAGGTTCTACATGGCATGTTTTGCCGCGCCGGCGTGATGGCACCGCGCCAGGCTGGCAATACAACTGGGGGTGAAATCGCCAAGGCCGGTGATCACTGGTTCACGGCTTTTAATTCATTATCCGTTTGCGGTTGGCTGTTTCCTTGATAGTGCTGCGGCACCTTTACCGTAAAGGAAGATCCCTTGTTGAGTTCGCTTTTGAGTTCGATATCGCCGCCCAGCAAACGGCAAAACTTCCGGCTGATTGATAGTCCAAGTCCGGTGCCGGTAATATCCGGTGACTGCGCTGCTTCCACCTGGGTGAATTCGTTGAACAGGGTGTCAGCGTCTTCAATGGATATGCCTATGCCGGTATCGCTAACGGTCATATTGATCCATGTTTGATTGTGTGTGATGAGGGAATTGACTTCCAAAGAAATGACGCCGTCGTGAGTGAATTTGCAGGCATTGCTCAGCAGATTCAGCAACACCTGCCTTAGCTTGATTCTGTCGGAGGTCATTGCTGGGATATCGCCGCTCACGTTCAGTTTTAACAGGTTGTGGTTTCGTTTCGCCATCGGGTGAATGGTGTCGATGACCTCGTTGGCTAAATCCGTGACGTCAAATTCGTCGATCTTTACGGGCATTTTGCCGGCCTCAATCTTGGACAGATCCAGAACGGTATTGATCAGTCCCATGAGGTTTTTGCCGGCAGTGCAAATCTTTATTACATCGGACCGGATAGCGTCTTCATGTTCCGGAAGATCATCCAGAACTATTTCGCCATAACCAATGATGGCATTCAAGGGTGTGCGCAGTTCATGGCTCATTCTGGCCAGAAAAGCGCTCTTGGCGCGATTGGCGATTTCCGCGTCGTCCTTGGCCAATTGCAGTTCCTGCTCCGCCTGTTTTCGTTCCAGGGCGACACTGACCCACTGCGCCATCAATCCCAGTAAGTCGCGGTCTGATTCCTGCAGATCCTTGTTAGGCTGAAACGACGCAAAGTTTATGGTGCCGAATTTTTTATTGTTGACCCAGATTGGAGTGCCGATATAAGCCCCTAGTTTTGTCGCCAGGTAGCCCGGGTGTGTGGCATATTCAGTATTGGCAATGTTTTGCAGCACCAGCGGCGCGTCCTGGCCAAAGGTCAATCCACACATGGTATGGGAAAGGCGCAGTACCTGGGCTTTGCGTAAAGTGCTGCCCTGCGGCGCAATGACGTTGACAATCCGGTTTTCGTTTTTTGCCGGGACAACCTGGCATACCCGGCCAATCTCCAGTCCAAACAGGCGGCAACCCAGCTTTAACGTTTCATCAATTTGCTCGTCAAAGCTCAGGCCGGGTTTTGCGGATACTTCGTAAAGCGCCCGGATTCGCTCCGCCTGCCGGTGTTCGGCCTCTTCCGCGCGCTTTCGTACAATGATTTCGTTCTCCAGGCTTTCCTTGGAATGTTCGAGAGAGTCTTTTGAATGTTTGAGTTTGTTATTTAATTGATAAACCCAAAACGTAACGATGGCCATTCCGGTTATCAGCAGAATGTCAAAAATAATCCATATCGCATATTTTTTTATTACATCCCGCAAGCTGAATTTCCCAAGATTTTTATAAGGGCCGACTTTAAGGTCCTTCATCAATTCGTGCACCGGTTGATAATCCAGCGGTACGGTCCAGCCGGCGCTGTTAGCCGCCTGGGGAATGGGATGGTCGCCGGGCAGGCTTAACAGGGCAATGGCGACGCGTTGAGCCAGCTCCTCCGGTGTATGTTTGGTGGTGGCGAAAGCCCATTCCGGGTAAAGCTCGGTACTGTGTGCAAAGGGAAAACCGGGTGTGTGCTGTGGATTTAATATGTGAAAATCCTTTAGATTGATTTTCCCTTCCTGCGCCATGCGTTCGATGATATCGGTGCGTACCGTGCCGGCGTCAGCAAGCCCGTCTCTCACCGCAAGCACAATATTATCCTGCGGAAAGCCATTAAATATGATTTGTTTAAAGTCTTCCTTGGGATCGATTCCATGATCCCTGAATGTTTTCAGGGCCATCCACCAGCCGCCAAAGGCATCAGGATGCACCGCTATAAACTTTTTACCCGCCAGGTCCTGTAGCGTTTTAATATCGCCGCGGTCCGCGCGGCTGAAAATCAATGCGCCAAACCGGGTGTAGGCGCCGCCCAGACGGCGATTGCGCAAGGTAACGATGCGGGAGATTCCATGGGTTGATTCCAGCGAAGCGTATGACGCTGGATTGGACAATACAAAGTCGACGGTCTTGCCGGCTACAGCATCAGCTACAGTGTCGTTATCCAGCGGGACGATGTTGAAGACATAACCGGGGATAGAATCGGTAAGATAGTTGGCCGTGGGAGACCACATTTTCATGGTTTTGGTGTCGCCACGAAATGCCAGCACGCCGATGTTAACTTCGTTTAAATTGTCGGCGCCAGCATGACTTGCGAGTGCGCCAGAACCAATCAATAGACATAATGCTAATGTGTAAACCGCTGAAAAATCAGTAAAAAAAGACGGCGTTTGAGGTTTTGTCTGCAAGCCCATAAATTTTTCGAGTTTTTCGAATTATCGGAGATCGATGAATTTATCGGCCTGATTTTAAAAAAAATTCAATCTTTTATTGATTAAAAATAGTCAGGATGAGAGCTATGAAGAACCCGAACCAGATAGTGTAGAATGCTAACCACTTTTCTGACGGCGAGACGGCAAACAGGACATGGAACCCCAATTTGTTCACTTACACGTACATACCGAATATTCACTCGTCAATGGTATTGTCCGCGTCAAGGAACTGGTGAAAGCCGCAAAAGACGCCCGCATGCCGGCGGTGGCCGTGACCGACCAGTGCAACCTGTTTGCCATGGTGAAATTTTATCGCGCCGCGATCAATGCCGGTGTTAAACCCATAATCGGCGTTGATGTCTGGATCGCTAACGAGAAACAATCCAGCCAGCCTTATCCACTGGTGCTGCTTTGTCAAAATAACAAAGGTTATCAAAATCTTACGCGGCTTATTTCACGAAGCTATACCGAAGGTCAGCAGCACGGCATACCGATCCTGGAAAGAGTGTGGTTAACCGGCAATACCGAAGGCCTGATCGCGTTATCCGGCGGCGCGCAGGGCGATATCGGGCAGGCATTATTAAGCCACGATGAGGCGGGGGCGAGACAGTTGCTGGCGCAATGGACTGGTTTATTTCCACAACGGTTTTACCTGCAATTGCAACGGGTAGGCAAACCCCGGGAAGAAGACTATATTCACGCCGCCGTCGCGCTGGCGCAGGCCAGCAGCACACCAGTTGTGGCAACCAATGCGGTGCATTTTTTGCGCCCCGGCGATTTTGAAGCGCATGAAGTCCGGGTTTGTATTCATGAAGGCCGTACTCTGGCAGATACCCGGCGGCCGCGCCATTTCACGCCGCAGCAATATTTGCGTACCCCGGAAGAAATGCGGGAGTTGTTCCACGATATTCCCGAAGCGCTGCAAAACAGCGTGGAAATCGCGCGGCGCTGCACAGTCGAGTTGTCGCTCGGCAGGAATTACCTCCCTGATTTCCCTATTCCCGAGGGCATGACTGAAGAAAGTTATTTCCGGCAAGTGGCAAAAGAAGGCCTCGAGCAACGCCTGGCGGAGTTGTTCGACACCCGTGATCCCGGATTTCAGACGCGGCGCAAACCCTACGATGAGCGCCTGCAAACCGAGCTCGATGTCATTATCAGCATGGGTTTCCCGGGATATTTCCTTATTGTCGCGGACTTTATCAAGTGGGCCAAACGCAACGGTGTGCCGGTGGGTCCGGGCCGGGGTTCCGGCGCGGGTTCGCTGGTTGCTTATGCGCTGACGATTACCGATCTTGATCCCTTAAAATACGAATTGCTGTTCGAACGCTTTTTGAATCCGGAACGGGTGTCAATGCCCGATTTTGACGTTGACTTCTGCATGGAAGGCCGCGACCGCGTAATTGACTATGTGGCCAATCATTACGGCCGGGAAAAGGTTTCGCAAATTATCACCTATGGTTCCATGGCGGCAAAAGCGGTGGTGCGCGACGTAGGCCGGGTGTTAGGACATCCTTACGGCTTTGTGGACCAGATCGCCAAACTGATCCCCTTTGAACTGGGTATCACGCTGGAAAAGGCGCTGGAGCAGGAGGAAACCTTAAAACAGCGTTACGAGCAGGAAGAGGATGTGCAGGCGCTGATTGATATGGCGCGCTCGCTGGAAGGCCTGGCGCGCAATGCCGGCAAGCACGCCGGTGGCGTGGTGATCGCGCCATCCATGCTGACGGATTTCACGCCGCTCTACTGTGAACAGGGCGGCGGCAGCCTGGTCACCCAGTTCGACAAGGATGATGTCGAAGCCGTCGGCCTGGTGAAGTTTGACTTTTTGGGACTGCGCACGCTGACGATTATCAACTGGGCGGTGCAAACCATCAACCAGCGCAAACAAGCCAACCATGAAGCAGCTGTCGAGATTGACAAGATCCCCATAGATGATCAACCGACTTATGGTTTATTAAAAGACTGCGCAACCACGGCGATATTCCAGCTGGAATCGCGCGGCATGAAAGACCTGATCAAGCGGCTGCAGCCGGATAATTTTGAAGACATCGTGGCGCTGGTGGCGCTGTTCCGCCCCGGTCCCTTGCAGTCAGGCATGGTGGATGACTTTATTAACCGCAAGCACGGCCGCGCCAAGGTGGAATATCCGCATCCTGATATTGCGCCGATTCTCAAACCTACCTATGGAGTCATTCTCTACCAGGAACAGGTTATGCAAATTGCCCAGGTGCTGGCGGGTTATACGCTGGGCGGCGCCGACTTGTTGCGGCGCGCCATGGGCAAGAAAAAACCCGAGGCAATGGCCAAGCAGCGTGAAATATTCACTGCCGGCGCGGTGGCGCGCGGCGTTGAGCAAAAAACCGCGACGTATATCTTCGACCTGATGGAGAAGTTCGCAGGTTACGGATTTAATAAGTCGCACTCGGCGGCCTATGCACTGGTTTCTTACCAGACTGCCTGGTTAAAACGGCACTATCCCGCCGCATTCATGGCGGCGGTGTTGTCCGCTGATATGGATAACACCGATAAAGTGGTGTCGCTGATTGAGGAATGCCGCGCGATGGGCCTTAATGTCATACCGCCCAATGTGAACGTATGCGAGTACCGTTTTACAATCACCGATGACAACACGATTCTATATGGCCTGGGTGCGATCAAGGGAGTCGGTGAAGGCGCTATTGAAAGTATCCGCGCCAGTTTTCACGAACTGGGCAGATTTCCCGACCTGTTCGAGTTTTGCCAGCGCATCGATTTGAGAAAGACTAACCGGCGCACCCTCGAGGCCTTGATTCGGTCCGGAGCGCTGGATGAATTGGGCCCCAACCGCGCCACCTTGATGGCGTCTCTCACCACGGCTTTACAGCTGGCGGATCAGCAATCCCGTGATTCGGCGAGCGGGCAGGAGGACCTGTTTGGCGCAATGGCGCCAAATGTAACAACACGGGAACCGGCGCCCTGTGAATTTGTGGAAGCCCCGGACTGGGATGACGAAACCCGCCTTAATGGTGAGAAGGAAACGCTGGGTCTGTATTTAACCGGGCATCCGATCGCGCGCTATGAAAAGGAATTGAAAGACATCATTACCTCCCGCATCGCCAATCTGAATCCCACCAGTAACCAGACCATGACAGTCGCCGGACTTATTGTTGCCATGCGCACCATGAATACCAAACGGGGCGATAAAATGGCGTTCATCACCCTGGATGACCGGACCGGGAGAGTGGAGCTGGCGGTGTTTGCGGAACCCTTTCAGCAGTTCCGCGATCTTCTCGCCAAAGACCGGCTGGTTGTTGTGGAAGGTGAAGTCAGCATTGATGACTATACCGGCGGGGTAAAGATGAGCGCGCAGAAAATCTATGATATCAGCCGGGCCCGGGAGGCCTTTGCTTCACGCTTGCTGGTCACGGTTGAT
>JAKEGK010000245.1 GCA_022627515.1 Gammaproteobacteria bacterium | reverse complement strand
TGATTTTCGATTGCATTTGGAATACGATCCGGCCATCGGCGCGCAAATTCAGGAAACACTCGACAGCGTGCGGCGGGATGTCGCGGTGGTTAAACCTGCCAGCTATAACCGGTTTCAACATAGTTTCTCGCATATTTTCGCGGGTGGCTATGCCGCCGGCTACTATAGCTATAAATGGGCCGAAGTGTTGTCCGCCGATGCCTTTGCCAAGTTTGAAGAAACTGGAATTTTCAACCGCGATACGGGAGAGCAGTTTCTTCATACCATTCTGGAACAAGGCGGTTCACGGGAGCCCATGGAGTTGTTCAAGGAATTCAGAGGCCGCGAACCCAGCATCGACGCCTTGTTACGGCATAACGGAATTGCGGCATAATTCACAATAACTACAATTCTTTGCAGTATTCTGGAAGAAGCGCTCCGGCAACGCGGTAACCACAATAATTACAATCCGGCCAGCGTTAGTTGTACAACTTAAGACACGTACATACAAAGGAAACGCGCAATGGACGAAATCCGATTTCGATTTGTAGTGGTATTGCTTGCATGGCTGGCAACAGCTGTAACATCCAGCACAATACTGGCTGAATCCCTATTTATCACTGACAGGTTTTCCATCGATGTGTATTCTGAAAAGTCCGCTCAGGGTGAACTTATTAAATCCCTGCCGAGCGGCGCCATAGTCGAGGTGTTGTCCAGGGATCAGGCTTACGCAAAAATACGCACCCAGGACAACATTGAAGGATGGCTGGAATCGAAATACCTCACCATGGAAAAGCCCACCCAGATAGCATACCTGCAACTGGCCGCCAAGTATAAAGCCGCCCAGGACAAAATCCAGGATTATGAAACCCGCCTGCTGGAAATGCAGGAACTGCGCAAGGAAGCTCAAACTGTGGACTGGCTGCGCAATAAATTGAAGGAAAACGAAACAACGGAGAATACCCTGGGGCAAAATCTAAAACTCAAGGACATCACCATTGCGGAATTAAAAATTACTGTCGCTAACCTTGAAGAGCAACTGGCGAATGCCCGGCGGCAACTGGATGAAATCCTGCAAGGCAAACAACCGGAAAACGGCCAAAGCCAGCTCCCCGAAAGCGCAACCACTCCACCACTCTACAGCACCAGTTCATCCGTAAGTTTTTATACATGGCTGGTGCTGAGTCTGGCGGTAACACTGATCATTGGCATCCTCATGGGCTTTGTGTTGATCGATTACAAAGTGCGGAAAAAGCAAAGCGCCGATCTAGGACTATATTAATCACTGCACTCCGGGCTCGCTGTCCCGCAAATTGACAATTAAAACCAGCGTTTTCACCCGGGGTTACTTCTCTTAGTGGCTTGAAGCCCGAATATAAATGCTGCACACTGGATTACACTGCAAAGCAAACCGAAGCCAATCACCGGTAACGCACAAGGCGCACAATGAAATACAGGGATCTGCGGGACTTTATCGCCCAACTGGAAACAAGCGGCAGGCTGAAAAGGATCTCCCAGGAGATCGACCCCTATCTTGAGATGACCGAGATTTGCGACCGCACCTTGCGCGCGGGCGGACCCGCGATTTTGTTTGAAAATGCCAGGGGCTCGCGCTTCCCGGTACTGGCCAACCTGTTTGGCACACCTGAACGGGTAGCCATGGGCATGGGCGAGGATTCCGTTGACGCGTTGCGGGAAGTTGGCAAGTTGCTCGCGTTTCTCAAGGAACCCGATCCGCCCAAAGGCATGAAAGACGCCTGGGAAAAAATGCCGGTGTTCAAGCAAGTCCTCAATATGGCGCCCAAGATAGTCAAGTCCGCGCCCTGCCACAGCCATGTCATTGAAGGAAAGGATGTTGACCTGTCGCAACTGCCCATTCAAACCTGCTGGCCCGAAGATGCCGGTCCGTTAATTACCTGGGCGTTGGTGGTCACCAAAGGTCCGCATAAAGAACGGCAGAACCTCGGCATCTATCGCCAGCAGGTGATTGCCAAAAACAAGGTGATCATGCGCTGGCTGGCGCATCGCGGTGGCGCGCTGGATTTTCGCGACTGGTGCAATACTCATCCTGGTAAACCGTTTCCGGTTGCCGTGGCGTTGGGGGCTGATCCGGCCACCATACTTGGCGCAGTGACGCCGGTGCCGGATACCTTGTCCGAATACGCATTTGCCGGGTTGTTGCGCGGCGGTAAAACCGAAGTCGTCAAGTGCATTGGCTCGGAGTTGCAGGTGCCGGCTTCGGCGGAGTTCGTCCTGGAAGGCGTTATCCATCCGGAAGAATTGGCCAACGAAGGGCCGTTCGGCGATCACACCGGTTACTACAATGAAGTCGAGCGTTTTCCCGTGTTCACTATTGAACGTATCACGCATCGCGACAATCCCATCTATCACAGCACCTATACCGGCAGGCCGCCCGACGAACCATCGATACTCGGCGTGGCGTTAAATGAAGTGTTCATTCCTATTTTGCAAAAACAGTTTCCGGAGATCGTGGATTTTTATCTGCCGCCGGAAGGCTGTTCCTACCGCGTCGCCATCATCAGCATGAAAAAACAATATCCCGGTCATGCCAAGCGCGTCATGATGGGCGCGTGGTCTTTCCTGCGGCAATTCATGTATACGAAATTCGTGATCGTGGTGGACGATGATGTGAACGCACGCGACTGGAAGGATGTAATCTGGGCCATGACAACACGCATGGACCCGGCACGCGATACAACCATCATTGAAAACACACCGATTGATTACCTCGATTTCGCGTCACCCGTCTCCGGCCTCGGTTCCAAAATGGGCCTGGACGCCACCAATAAATGGCCCGGCGAAACCCGCCGCGAATGGGGCCGTCCTATCGTAATGACTGAAGAAATCCGGAAAAAAGTCGATAACTTATGGGAATCTTTGGGGATTCTCGAGCGCTAAACGGGTCTTTTTGTAATTCTGGCTGCAAAAGAACATCCGCTCCTGCGGATAATATTCGAAAATCCTCAAATTATTGACGTTATTTCAACAGGATAGGAAAAAAATCATCATGCGCAGGATTATGGTTCTAAATGCCAAAGGCGGTTGTGGCAAAACCACCATCGCTACCAACATCGCCAGCCATTTCGCAAAAAAAGGTAAAAATGTGGTGCTCGCGGATTTCGATCCCCAGCTTTCCAGCCTGGATTGGCTATTGAAGCGCGAAGCAAGCAAGCCCCCTATTACAGGACTTGACGCCGTGAACAATCCCCTGCGTGTCCCGAACGGAACTGAGATTGTGATTTTCGACGTCAACGCCGGCGTCATGGGCCGCGAATTAACGGCCATGGTGCGGCGCGCGGAAACCATTTTATTACCCGTCCTGCCTTCACCGATAGATATCCGCGCTGGCGCCAAATTTATCCAGGAATTGCTGCTGGTGGGTAAAGTTTCGCGCGACCAGACCAAGATCGGCCTGATCGCCAACCGCGTCAAGGAGAACGCGACTGGCTATGACAAACTGCAATCGTTTCTGACCAGCCTGAAGATCCCCATTATTGCCTCGCTTCGTGATACACAGAACTATTTACGCGCCGCTGAACGCGGTTTGGGGATCTTTGATATGCGCCACTCGTTGGTCGAACATGATGTCGAACAATGGAAGCCAATAATCACCTGGTTAAACAGCGTAAAAAGCCAGCCTAAAAACAAGGAAGCCAGTTAGGCTTACAAGCCATGCCGCAGTCTATTATCTTGATGGATGATGGTACTGATGGAGGTTTGTATCGATTAAGGATGTATCGATCGTGTTAAGCATGCGGTACCAGAATTTAAAGCGCCAGATTGGCATCAATATTAAAACCGGCATCTTTGAGCTGTTTTATAAGCAGAAATTTCCAGGCGCCGGGCGAATCAACCGGAACATAACTAATGCCGCTATAATCGGCCAGAATATCGATATTTTTCTTTACCAATGCGCAGACACGATTCCTGCCTAGCCTGCCAACGATCATACCCAGTTCATATACGGTATTCCCGGCTATGCCCGAAGCATCCGGATTTAACATGACAATTGCATATGGCGCGTTATCATGTTTATCGAGCTCATCGATAAGACTTGAATTACTCCCGGCGCTATCCTTGAGAACGACCGTTGACAAGCCCACCTTGGACAGAAACGAAGACACATCGTCCTTCATGCCAATATCATTGGCGTATACGATAAAAATCTTGTTACTTGAAGCCGCCATTGCGCGCTTTACGATTGCGGGTGGCTCCCTGGCAATGGATGGAGCAACCGGAGATGACACAGATTTGACGGGCGCGGCGGGCTCCGGATTTGATGGCGCAGGCGCCGGAACCTTAACAACCGGTTCCGGTGCTTTTACAGGGGCCGCTGCGCTGGCCGGATTAGTGGTATTGCCCAGTTGCAGATCTTTTACGGCTGCCGACAACATCACGGCGGCGCTCATTAAGCCATGCTGGAACGCTTCTTCAAATTTGCTTTCCGGTGTTTTGTTGGAAAAAGCGGCCAGATTGTAACGAATTGCCTCAAAGTCTTTCACCTGACGCGACTTGCGGTCGAATACCCGCTCCAGGGTCTCCAGCGTTTCGCGGTGCCAGCTCTTAAACTTTGATGACATGCGCTCCTTGATCCTCACCTTTTCGATGTCGTCAATCAACCGCTTGAGGTCATCCAATTGAGCAGTCTTGTTTGCTTTTACCATGATGCCAATGCGCCTGAATAAAGGAATTCAAATTCGCTATAAATTAATTGCCGCAGAGTAATCGTATTGCTCATTGTTTACTCATATCGCGGGATTTCATAACGCTACTTACCGCTATAGAATTATCGGCACACCGCTCAATTGCTTTAAATTAAATTTTTGTAATACTGCTATTGGCCGCCCGGTCAGCAACACACCGAGCATTCCAATCAGCACTAACAGCAGGGAACCGGGGGCAGGTACGGATGCTGATTGCACATCTCCCGCCGGTAGTGGATCGATGTTATGGAATCCCAAACCATCAAAACTGTCCGGCGCGAATCCAATCCATTGCTGTGCCGGATCAAAGTTATTGTATGCATCCGCATCACCGATCACTGTGTCCGCGCGGCGGCGCAAGGTATTATCCTGCGTGGAAGTTTCGTCAGTCCCCCACTCGGCACCCGGATCAAACCCTATCTGACCAATGCGGTCAACAATCTCACCGTTATGCATTAACATAATCGCGTCATCACCATTAAAGTTCAGACTTCCTGACAGTTGATCAGCAACAGACAAAATGGACTCATTGGCCCGGCTGTTTCCGATGACGTAAACCGTGTTCTGCGGCAACACACCTGTCAGGTTAAACGTATAAGAGGCGGTGTTTGCCCCATTAGCGTAAATCCCGATGGCATAACCATCGCTGCTGAAATCGATGGCGCTACCGCTATTAAAAATTTCCAGTGCCTTGTTGTAACCTGATCCCTCGACGTATTCTGAAAAAATCAGCGTCGCATTCGTTGATGTGGAAAGTAACAGGAAAACAGCTGTGAGTAAAAAACGGATAGGGTTCATTGTTATTATTCTCCTTTGTTATGATTTTGTTCGTGTAACTGCGGGAGGAATTATCCGATGCTGCTGAGCGCAACCACAAGGTAAATATTGCACAACTTAACAGTTGCATAAGCCGCCGGCTCACTCCAGCGGACTTCTTATACTGGCTGCCGGTTTTGTGCAAAAATACCGCCGTACATTCCCGCTCTATAAACGGTGGGCTGCAAATTAGCGGCGTGTGGATGCGAATCCTTAACTTACGGAAATCATCAGGCGCGGCTTTATCATATTTTTTGTGACTATTGAGCTGTTATAAATAGCAACAGGCTCATGGGCGGCAGTACAAAAAACGCGATTACTGCCTGACCCCCTATCAGCTCACAAATACATTGATGACTTGTGGATAGATTTTTGTCCGATAGTTTCAAAAGTGCTCCATATCAGGCCGGATGTCCAGTTCATGAGTCCAGGCGGAGCGGTCTTGCCGGATAACATGAAGCATAGTGCTGGCGACTGCACCGGGTTGCAGACATTGTTCCGGCTTCATACCCCAGCCTTCCGCGCGGTGACCCCACATAACGCCATCAATCACCACATGCGCCACATGAATGCCCTCGGGTCCAAACTCCCGCGCCAAAGCTTGCGCCATGCCGCGCAGCGCAAACTTGGATGACGCGAAAGCGGAGTATTCGGCGTTGCCTTTTACCGAAGCAGTAGCGCCCACAAAAACAATAGTCCCGCCATTGTTATCGATCCATTCAGCGATAACCGCCTTGGCGGCATGATAGGCGCTGAGACAATTGACTCGCCAGAGGTGTTCGAACTGCTGCGCATCGGACTCAAGAAACGGCGCATGCGCAAAATCCCCCAGGTTGTGAATGTAAGCGGAAATGTGACCGATGTTCTCCTCGATATCCCGGATTACTGTGAACACCTGGTTCCCGTCCGTTAAGTCGCATTGCCTATGGGTAATTTCCAGATCGAGACCCTTCAGATCAGGCGTTTCGCGGCGGGATAAGCTTACAACTTGATAACCATGCGCCGCTAGTACGTTACACAACGCAAGACCTAATACCGGTCCAGCGCCTCCTATCACTGCTACTGGTTTATTCATCGGGACAACTCCCTTTTTACGTGTAAAACATAACACTGACGGACATACGCTAACCGGTGCTTACTATTGCGCTGCGCCATACTCCCGGTGTTTGCTCTGGTTTCAGGAACGCTAACGGTGTTGTAGCTTTGCGATCTGTTTGTCGTGCAATCCGGAGCAAATTAACAAGGCGCCGATCGCGCCTATCAATGCCAGGAACATGTCCGACTGCGTATCCCAAGCATAACCCTGCATACCCAAAAAGGCCTCCGCCGCTTCTTCCGACGCTACGGCTACCCACCATTCAAACATTTCGTAGAACGCACTGACTGACAGGATGATACAAAGAATAAAAAAATTCGCCATTTCGGAAAAATAACAATCCGCTTTCGAATGATAATCTCGCGCGCAACAATAGCCGGCACAAAACCTTGCGCGATATGCCCCAGTTTGTCGTAGTTGTTCCTTTCCAGATGGAACACATCTTTTATATAGTCAAAAAGTGGAACTTCAGCATAGGTGTAATGTGCGCCGACCAGCAAGATTATGCAATGCAAAAGAATCAATACATACAACAAAGGCGTCAACCGGAACGATTTATAAGTAAACGCCATAATCAACACCGCCACAATGGCGGGAAAGGATTCCAGAAACCAGGTCAGATTATCTTTGGGATTAATCACTGACCAGACAAAAACAACACTAAATACAATTATCCATAGAGTTTTATAGCTGACGTAAGCTGATCGCATAATTTCCGGTAATCCATATATTTTTCGTGACAGGTTTTTGTAAGTATAGAACCATCTGCAATGGCCGTCGCAATAGGATATGCGAAATCCGTTACACTCGTTAACATCATATAAACGGTGAGCATTGGAATCGGTAAATCCTCGATGTTTCGGCAAACTATCAAAGTTTGAGTCGGGAGTTTTTAAAAAGCGGAATTTGGGTGTACGAAACGCCTGAGGCAAGCACGAAAGAATGGTGGGCCCGGTAGGACTCGAACCTACGACCAAGGGATTCACTTAATCTCATCATTTCTGATGGGAGTGGACTATCTCATCACCCGCAATTCGCAACACTTACCAATTGCTCAGGTGCGGGACGCTCTTGCCTGTTATTAAGAACACTCGATCGCTTTTAAAGTTAAATTTTAAAAAGGATCAGTTCCCAGGTAGTCTCTGCACCTTCCGGAAGTGCGCTTCCGGCTTGGCTCAGGATTGCCATCAGCCGCTTTTGTTTAAAAAACCAAACAACAGCGCTGTTAAGGTTTCCCTGAATTCATCCCGTTCATTTCATACCTTTCAGTATGAACGCACCTTTTTGATGAGTCCCCTGCTCTAACCGACTGAGCTACAGGCCCGTGACGCGCAATTCTACCAATAAACTGACCGATTATGAATAAAAAAAGCCATGCTTTTTAGGCATGGCTTTTTTCTTAACTAGATTTACGTCTTACGTGGTATTTAGGAGGACGAATTTTCGCCTTCAATAAAACTGCGCAGTGGATCAGAGCGGCTTGGATGACGCAATTTGCGCAGCGCTTTTGCTTCAATCTGACGAATTCGTTCACGGGTCACGTCAAATTGCTTACCGACTTCTTCCAGCGTATGGTCGGTATTCATATCGATACCAAAACGCATGCGCAGTACTTTTGCCTCGCGTGCAGTGAGGCTATCAAGCACGGCGAGGGTTGCTTCACGCAAACCTTCGAAGGTAGCGGAATGCACCGGTGACATTATATTCTGATCCTCAATGAAATCACCCAGCCGTGAATCTTCGTCATCGCCAATCGGCGTCTCCATGGAAATAGGTTCTTTGGCAATCTTCAGCACTTTACGAACCTTGTCTTCCGGCATTTCCATCCGTTCCGCCAGTTCTTCCGGCGTGGGTTCGCGGCCCATTTCCTGTAACATTTGGCGGGAAATGCGGTTGAGCTTGTTGATGGTTTCGATCATGTGCACCGGAATACGAATGGTCCTTGCCTGATCCGCAATCGAGCGGGTGATGGCCTGGCGAATCCACCAAGTGGCATAGGTTGAAAACTTGTAACCACGACGGTATTCGAATTTATCCACCGCTTTCATCAAGCCGATGTTTCCTTCCTGAATCAAATCGAGGAACTGCAAACCACGGTTAGTATATTTTTTCGCGATCGATATAACCAGGCGCAGATTGGCTTCAACCATTTCTTTCTTCGCCCGGCGGGCTTTTGCTTCGCCAATGGACATACGGCGATTGATTTCTTTCAGTTCACCGATAGCAACACCGCTTTCTTCCTGGATTTGTATCAGTTTGTTTTGCGCCCGCTGGATTTCATCTGCATACTCTACCAATACCCTGGAATATGCCTCACCAGCACCGATCTGGCGTTGCAGCCACCCGGTATCTGTTTCGTTATCGGGAAACGAATTAATAAACACTTTGCGCGGCATTTTGGCTTTTGCCACACAAACATCCATGATGACTTTCTCATGCTCACGCACGCGATCAATAATGCCGCGCAGATTTCTTACCAGATTGTCTGCAAATTTTGGCACTAATTTGAATTCACAGAATGCATCGGATACCTTTTCGTACAATTCCATGGCTTTGTCGTCGCGGCCCTTGGACGCGACACGTTTCAGGTATTTGTCATATGCCGACCTGATCTCATCCATGCGCTTTTTAGCTTCTTCCGGATCCGGACCTTCGTCCTCAGTACCGCTGGCGCTGGCGTCAGGATCAGCATCTTCTTCGTCTTCATCATCGAAATTATCAGCATCATCGCGAGGATTGGGCGCCACTACATTGGGATTGACAATCATGTCATCCTCATCGCCACGAAAACCTGCTATGATTTCCGCAAGGCGCATCTCTTGCTTTTCCACTGCGGCATATGCATCCAGCATTTTGATTATGGTGCCGGGATAATGCGCCAGCGCGGTAAACACCTGGTTTACACCGTCCTCGATGCGTTTAGCGATTTCAATCTCACCTTCCCGGGTCAGCAATTCAACGGTTCCCATTTCACGCATATACATGCGCACAGGATCCGTGGTGCGTCCAAATTCACTGTCAACGCTGGCCAGCGCTGCCGCCGCTTCTTCGGCCGCCACTTCATCCGTTTCCACATCGCTATCGGATAGCACCATGGAATCCATGTCGGGCGCTGTTTCATGAACCACGATGCCCATGTCGTTAATCATGCTGACGATGTCTTCGATCTGGGCCGGATCAACAATATCATTCGGCAAATGATCATTCACTTCACGGTAGGTCAGGTAACCTTGCTCCTTACCTTTGGCAATGAGCAATTTTAATTGAGACTGTTGCTGTACATTCATAGTAGTGTGTTAATTAACCAATTCCTGTATTAAAGATAGCAGCGCAGTATACATTATGTAGACTCAGTTGCGCGACTTATTCCAATTTCGAATAGCTTTATAATTTATACAGATTAAGCGTCGTGTTCTTTAGCTGTGTCACCTATATAATTAGCGGCTAAAAGCGCGCTTAATTCACGTAACTCCTGTTTTTCCTGTACATTAAGACTGGCTTTGTGCGTCAGTTCATCGATCCTCTGTTTAAAACTTTCTCTTTTAAGCCATTGATAGGTATCAAAAAATTCCCTCTTTATATCTTCATCCGTTAAGTGTAGCTCAAGCTCTGTCAATGTTGAGGGTTGTTTAACAAGTTTCGTTAAAAGTTCGCCGTTTTCGGTACCGCGCCACAATTCCAACAAACCAGGACAATTTATATGGGGTTTTAAACGAATGGTTTCAATCAATTCAATCAAGAATGGAATACCTCGTTCATTCAATCCCCGAATAGCCTCCACTTCTATGTACTTAGCCAGCGAAGGCATTTCCAGTATCAGTTGGACCAGCTTGCGTATTGGGGTCGGACCACCGGTTTTGAATAACCGGGAGCCGGCGTATTGTCTTACTGCTTTTGAACCCTCGTCTGAAAAGATAAGTGTAGACAATTTATCTGGTTCTACATGGCTAATTTCAGCCAATTTACTGATCATCATGTGGCGAAAAACGCCTTCAGGCAATTTCAGCAGGTAAGGTTTAGCCTTTTCCACGAGAAGAGACCGTCCATCTATCGTGTTAAGCTCAACATCCTTTGACAATGACTGGTAAAAAAAGTTGGAAAAAGCTTGAGTTTGTTGTAATTGTTGCTGAAAAACCGCTTCGCCTCCCTGGCGCACGAAAGTATCAGGATCCTCACCTTCGGGTAAAAACATGAATTTAATTTGCCTGCCTTCACTCATCAAAGGCAAAGAAACTTCCAGTGCGCGCCAAGCCGCCTGGCGCCCGGCCCGGTCACCGTCAAAACAGAACACCACTTCAGGAACCGCTCGAAACAATTTTTCCAGATGTTCTTTGGTGGTTGCAGTACCCAGCGTGGCAACAACGTTTTTGATTCCGTATTGGGAAAGCGCGACAACATCCATGTAGCCTTCGACGACTATCATGCGTTGTAAGTTCTCGGAATATTTTCTAGCCTCATAAAGTCCGTAGAGCTCCTTGCCCTTGTGAAAAATTTCCGTTTCGGGAGAATTAAGATACTTTGGGGTTTCGTCGCCAAGGGTCCGCCCACCGAGACCAATCACCCGGCCACGCCGGTCACGAATAGGAAATATGATCCGGTCACGGAACCGATCGTAATAACCGCCGCCTTGTTTGGCGATAAGCAGGCCGGCTGCCAACAGCTGTTTCTCGTTAATATTTTTACCGGCAAGGTGACGCAACACGTTATCCCATCCGGGCGGAGCGTAACCGATAGCAAACACCGCGGCACTCTCACCGCTCACTCCGCGCTGTTTCAAATAGCCGATGGCTTTAGCGGCGTTGGCATGCTGGCGCAATTGTTCCTGATAAAAACGGTTGGCCAACTCCAGTATGTCATACAGGTCACGGGAGATTTTGTGCTGCGGGCTGGCCGCTTCATGCGGCACAGTCATGCCAACCAGCGAAGCCAGTTCTTCGACGGCATCCACAAATTCCAGTCGCTCATAATCCATAAGGAAACTGATGGCTGAACCATGCGCACCGCAACCAAAACAGTGATAGAACTGCTTGGCCGGGCTCACGGTAAACGAAGGGGTTTTTTCATTGTGGAAGGGACAACAGGCGGTGTATTCGCGCCCCGCTTTGCGCAAGGGAACACGCGAGTTAATCACATCGACGATATCGACGCGATTGAGCAATTCATCGATAAATTGGGAGGGAATGCGACCGGCCATAGCAGTAATGTTAGGTGGATTAACCAGCAGTGTCAGTACTCGGCGCGGAAAAATTCCGGCATTGGACCAGGGCGCAATTCAAGCCTCCGGCGGTTGCTATTTTTGTCGGGAAACAGGAGAGAGCAGCTAACAGAATCAGTAATTCGGACTATGCGGTTCAACCGTTAATAGCGGCTTTGACTTTCTGGCTGACTTTGCCCATATCGGCGCGGCCCTGTATTTTGGGTTTCAGCTGCGCCATGACTTTACCCATATCCTGCATGGAACTGGCGCCAACCGCGGCAACGGCTTCTTTGACCATGGCGTCCAGCTCGGTATCACTAAGTGCAGCGGGCATATAACCCTGGATAAGCGTCACCTCGAAGCGTTCCTTGTCCGCCAGATCTTCGCGGCCGGCATTAACATATTGCTCTATGGAATCACGCCGTTGTTTAATCATTTTGTCCAGAACCGCCAGCACCTGCGTGTTGTCTAGTTCGATACGTTCATCGACTTCGCGCTGCTTGATGGCCGCCATAATGAGACGAATGGCGCCCAGGCGCTCTTTTTCCTTGGCGCGCATGGCGGCTTTCATATCCTCATTGATACGCTGTTTGAGTTCGCTGTCTGCCATCAGGAAACAATGCTTGAACGGGTAGGGAGTGACATCAAGAAATTAATACAGCCGTCTGTGGCGATTCTGGTCGCGGGAAACCTTTTTCATATGACGCTTTACCGCGGCGGCAAGTTTGCGTTTGCGGATCTGAGTCGGCTTTTCATAAAATTCACGGCGGCGTATTTCGGTTAAGATTCCTGCTTTCTCGCAGGAGCGCTTGAAACGGCGCAAGGCGATATCAAACGGTTCATTTTCTTTGACTCGAACAACTGGCATACCAACTTTGTCCTCTGGATTGTTTATATTACGGATTGTCTAAATTAGGTTATCTATAAAAGTGATCGAAACTGCTAAAATTCTGATTTTTGCCCAAACGCCCCATTGGCCCGTGAGCGGAACGCAGTATTCTAGTAGTATCGCGCCCAGAATGCAAAATCATGTCCATTATTTTTGAGATCAGAGCAGTTTTTTGACGGAACCAAGCCCTTTATGCGTGTTTTAGGCATAGAAACCTCCTGTGATGAAACCGGAATTGCTGTTTTTGACAGCAATCAAGGGCTGCTTGCCCATGCCCTGCACAGCCAAATCGCCCTGCACGCGGAATACGGGGGAGTGGTGCCCGAGCTGGCTTCCCGTGATCATGTCCGTAAATGCCTGCCGCTCATATCGCAAGTACTGTCCGAGGCGGGAATAGACAAATCGGCAATTACCGGTGTGGCCTATACCGCGGGTCCAGGGTTGATCGGCGCATTGTTGGTAGGCGCCAGCATAGGGCGAAGCCTGGCATGGGCCTGGGGGGTGCCCGCCGTTCCGATTCATCATATGGAAGGCCATCTGCTGGCGCCGATGCTGGAGCCGGATAAACCGGCATTCCCCTTTGTCGCGCTTTTAGTGTCCGGCGGTCATTCGATGCTGGTCGACGTGCAAGGCGTCGGTCAATACCAGGTGCTGGGAGATAGTATTGACGATGCGGCCGGGGAGGCGTTTGACAAAACCGCCAAGCTGCTGGGCCTGGGTTATCCCGGCGGCCCGGCGGTGGCAAAACTTGCTGCCCAGGGCAATCCAGAGCGGTTTCATTTTCCCCGCCCGATGACCAACCGGCCCGGTCTGGATTTCAGCTTCAGCGGTTTGAAAACATTTGCGATGAACACACTGCACAATCATGAGAATGACAACCAGACCAGGGCCGACATTGCCTGCGCCTTTGAAGACGCCGTTGTTGAAACACTGGCAATAAAATGCAAACGCGCGTTACAACAAACCGGTCAGCGGCGCCTGGTCGTTGCTGGCGGTGTCGGCGCAAATGAGAAACTGCGCCAGCGCTTAAAACAACTCGCGAAACATTTACAGGCGGAAGTGTTTTATCCCCGTCTGGAATTTTGCACGGACAACGGCGCCATGATCGCCATGGCGGGCTGTTTAAGACTCCAGGCCGGGCAACATCAGCCGACATCCATCGACGCATTTGCCCGTTGGTCTCTGGAAGAATTAAGTCCGTTGTAAATTCCGTTGTTTAATTGTTGCGGACCGGCAAATGCGGCGCAACAAAAAAGGGCGATTTAAAAAATCGCCCTTTTTTGTTTTGGGTGCTGCTAAAACAAGTATGATTTATTGCAATGCCATATCTTTTACTTTCTTCAGTGGCAGAATTTTCACACGGGTGGTAGCGGGTTTTGCTGCTACATCCATGAATTCGCCGGGTCTGAAGGGATTTGGCACATTTTTCTTCGCTTTACGAGCCGGGATCTTTCTGGTTTTGATTTTCAACAAACCAGGCAAGGTAAATTCACCGCAACCGGTCTTTTTGATGTGCCCGTTAATGATGCTTTCGAGCGAATCAAAAACGCTGGACACTTGCTTGCGGCTCAGTGCGGTTTCTTCCGCAATTTGATTCAACATCTGTGTCTTGGTGAATTTCTCCTTGATGGTTTTTGCTACTGGTGCTGCTTTCTTTGCCTTCTTCGGTTTTGCTGCCATGCGGTACCTCCCGTAACATGCGTGAATAAAACGATCTTAATAAAATAGCCGAAATTTACAGTAAGTAAAACTTTTTCGCACCTATTTTTTCAGTGTTTTTCGGCATTTTTTTAATTTTTTGTCTAATACTTCGGCATTTCACGCTGTTTTGTTAGTTTAAGTAATTCAAATGAAGTAATTTACATTCTCGCAAAACCAATGACCTGTATAGCGTTTCA
>JAKEGK010000244.1 GCA_022627515.1 Gammaproteobacteria bacterium | reverse complement strand
TCTGATCCCAGGATCGGTAATAATTTCTTCCGCCCATAAAATTTCTCGGTTTCCTGATCAATGCCCTGTTCGACAAAGGATTGATAACGTTGTTTTTGTTGTCGCTGGCCTATCATTTCCAAGATGTCTGACGTGGTTAGCCAAAAAGGCGCCTCTTTCTTGCCAACATAAGCAGGATAGCTTGACCAGGGATATTGCGCGGCTTTTTTTACCATGCCGGCTGCCACGGGATTGACGTGGATATAACGGCTCACATTTAATAAATAACTGTCCGCATCCACCAGAATCGCTTTATAACGTCCACGAAATAACGGTCCATCGGTTTTTTCCAGCCGGTTATAGCGTTGCGTATACACGCCATTAAGATGGCGCATCACACGACTGAGATTACCGTTGGGTGTGCGGATAAGCAGATGATAATGGTTGTCCATTAGACAATAGGCATGAATCTCTGCCTTAAACATCGCATGAGTTTCTCGTAGCAATTCAAGAAAAACAGCTCGATGATCGTCATGCTGAAAAATGGGTAGACGCCCTGCTCCACGATTCATGACGTGATAGTAAGCGCCTGGATATTCTATGCGAAGGGGACGTGACATGCGGGGATCATATCACTTATTTAATTATTAATAAACAGACTTGACCCCTTTTTGCAACGGCTATTAGGCGCCGCCTTCGCACAATTTCTTTATCAATGACACTAATGATTCGATTTCAAATGGTTTATACGCAAAACCGGAAATTCCATGCTGTTTCGCGATATCCTCGTTGGCGTGGTCGCTGTAACCAGTACACAGAATCGTAGGCAATTCGGGGCGGAGATTGATCATGGCTTTCGCCATGTCCAGGCCAGATAGTTCAGGCATGGTGACATCGGCAATGACGAGGTCGATATTTTGCGGTTCTTGTTCAAAAGCGTGCAGGGCGTCTGATGGATGGTTATAAGCAGCAACCCGGGCGCCGCGCATGGTTAGCAGTTCTTCCAGCATAAAAGTAAGACTCTTTTCGTCATCCACCACCATAATGCGCAGACCGGCAAGCATCCCCTCTTCCATCGTCTCCGATTTCTGATCAGCCTGATCAAACGCGCTCTCTTCTTCACCAGCAATAGCCGGCAACAGAATACACATGGTAGTGCCCCGGTTGGCTGCGCTTGCAACCATTATATGTCCGCCGTGGGTATGAACTACGCCTTGCACAACCGCAAGCCCCATCCCGCTGCCCTGATCCTTCTGCTTTGTGGTAAAAAAAGGATCGAATATTTTGGGTAATACGTGATCCGGAATTCCCTTCCCGTTGTCGTCTACGCACAGTTCGACATATTCGCCGCTAAATGACCGGTGACAGGCGTCGCAGGTGTCCGTCAATCTGCGTCTGCGTATATTTAAATTGATACGGCCATACTTGCCAATTGCATCGCGGGCATTGATAACGAGGTTGAGAAGAATCTGATGGAACTGGACTGGCTGAATACGGCTTCTAGATTGATCGTCTTCGATCTGGTAATTGACACTTATAGTGCTTGGCATGGAGGAATACAGCAGTTGCACGACCTCCTTCACCACCGGTTGGAGCAGGATCACCGGCGCCTGCGCTTCCTGTGTTTGCGGAGTGACGCGGCTGAACATCAGCATTTGATTTATCAGTTCCTTGGCGCGGTTGCCAGCCATAAGAATCTCGTCAATATATTTTCCCTGTTTGGCGGAGATTGCCTGTTTTGTATTGAGTTGCTTAAGCAAGCCCGCATAACCGAGTATAGCTCCCAGCACGTTGTTAAAATCATGGGCGATACCGCCGGTCAGATGACCAATGGCTTCCATTTTCTGCGATTGCACAAGTTGCGCTTGTAATCTATTTCTCTCCATTTCCGCCTGCTTGCGTTCGGTAATATCATGCAGCATGCCAATGGAGCGAATGACCTTTCCTGACACGTCCCTTACGTGATTACACTTCTCATGGACAAAGCGGATCTCTTGCGTGTCGCCGCGGATAATACGGTGTTCGACCTCATATTCGTCATGCCCCTGCTCCAGTGAGACCTGGTAACAAGCATCGACACGATCCCGGTCTTCCGGATGCACCGTTGCAAGAAAGGCTTTATAGGAGACGGGAAATTCCTGAGGCGACAATCCGAATATCCGGTATACTTCATCACTCCATACGAGCTGATTGTTTACGTGATTCAGTTCCCAGCTCCCCAGGTGGGCGATCGCTTGCGTCTGATTCAGCAAGCGCTCCTTATTAGACAATGTCACCGACGCCTCGACCGCTTCGGTAATGTCATACGCGACGCCCGCTATACGCGAAACGACTCCATCCGCGCCGCGGACCGGAAACGCCTTGGCGCGGATCCAGCGCTCACTGCCATCCGGGCGGATAATGCGGTATTTCATGTTGTAATCGCCGCTGAGTTGTAATGTTAACGCATGTTGTACGCGCTCGCGGTCTTCCGGATGTATGGCGTCGAACCAGCTTTGCGGAGATTCAATCAGGCTTTGACAGGACCGTTGCCAAATATTCTCATAGGCGGGGCTGACATAAAGTATTTTTCCGCTGTCAACCGATCTCACCCAGAATACCTGGCTGACGTGATCAGTGAGCTGTTGCAGGATATCCCGGCTTTCCGACAGCAGTTTGTACGGAAGTTTCAAGCTTCCCACCACGATCGCCTGATACAGGCAACCATAGGACAGCACTTTGTAAATATGTCCCATCAGATTGAATAGGTCTGCTGAATGGGAGTAAAGCGTAAAACATAATTCACTCAATGCCGTCAGCCACAGCGCGGACACCAGTAAACGCGGATCGTAAAGCGCGGCCTGGCGCCGCTTGCGCCATATGAATGTCAAGGTTGCCAGCGCTATCACCACCAACAGCCATTCCAATACGATTTTAACGGGTGTCAGCCCTTCGCCCGCTATCAGGAATATGGGCAACTTATCAGAGTGCCAAAGAACAAGCCAGCACGATACCGCAACGCATGTCAGTACGGCGCCCAGCGCTAACCATTCCATACCTTGACGGAAGGTTCGATGTTCTCCTCCAAGAACAAGCGCCAGGATGGAAAATGCCGCGAGGTAACGCGCCGTGAACCAGAAGTAGATGGCTTTACCACCACCAGACGGCGTGATCCATTCCGGCATGCCGGTAAAAGAAAGAATATGCGCCACATCAAAAAGCGCGACGCCTAGAAATCCGCCTGCCAGCAAAACAAGACGCCCTGGTTGCTGCGACAATCGCCCATGCCAGCCGGCGGCGAATATCACACCGGCAATAACAACCGCGAAAATCTCCAGCGCGCTGTGCAATGGCGCATAAGACTTAAGTCCCGCGCCGGTGGAAAAGAAAGGGCTCAGCCAGGCAACTAAAAACACAAGCGTCGCGAAACTCACTAACCAAAATGTCTTGTTCCAGGAAAGTTTGTCAGGCGTAGCGGAGTAACTTGCGCAAAACGGCACTTTATAACTCTCCTCGTTTGACGAAAGCAATGGGAACATAACGGCCAACAAACCCTTTATTTCCCCGGCTCCATTATTATTTTTATTTGCATGTAGTAATCAACCGTCAGCTTTATAGATTCATACTTGCTTCAATGCAACAGAAACAGGCGTTATATTTCATCGAAACACTCATTTTGAATGCTGATATGTTACCGGGGAAAGAAACAACGGGTTTTACGGCAATCATGCCAGCAGAACGAATACGAGGCATAAGCAGTGCAATTCATGATAATTCCAACTCCCGGATCATCATTCAATTGCCTTGGCGCAATATCACTTTTTCATTCTGATGTTTTCTGACCGGGCTGTTCCAAACCGTTTTTTTCCAGTCTTTGGGAAATTTTTAATATTCGTTGTGCGATTTCGTTAATAGGCAGAATTTCGTCAACCGCGCCGAGTTTATTCGCTTCACCCGGCATTCCCCAAACCACACTGGTCCGCTCATCCTGAATAATCGTGGGGTTTCCCACGTCGTGAATTTCCTTTAAACCCGCCGCGCCATCACTGCCCATGCCAGTTAATAATACGCCGATCGCGTTGGGCCCCACATTTTGCGCAACGGATCTGAACATAACATCAACCGAAGGACGATGCCGGTTAACTGGAGGACCGCCGTTTAATTCGCAGATATATCTGGCCCCGCTGCGCTTGACAACAAGATGTTGGTTGCCTGGCGCAATATAAACATGTCCCGGCAATATGTGCTGACCATCGCTTGCTTCAAACACGGTCATTGCCGAAAACCGGTTCATCCTTTCCGCGAAGGCCTTGGAAAAAGTTTCCGGAATGTGTTGAGTGATAACAATACCGGGCGCATGCGCCGGCATGGTGCAAAGTATTTGTTTGATCGCTTCGGTACCGCCGGTTGACGCGCCAATCGCAACAATTTTGTCTGTAGTGAGAATATGTTTGTGGTGTTTTTTGCTTTTGATTACAACATCGGCAGAGTATTTTGGCATTACATCGAGTTTTTTTAATTCCGGCTTTGGCGCATCAACCGGCTGTACCTGCGCCCTGGCGGCTATCCGGATTTTCTCAATAATTTCTGCGGCGCATTTCTCAAGGCCCGAGCATATATCAACTTTTGGTTTTGACACAAAATCGACCGCGCCTAGCTCCAGTGCCTGCAAAGTTACATCCGCGCTTTTTTCGGTCATCGAAGAAACCATAACAACAGGCATTGGCCGTAGCCTCATGAGGTTGGCCAAAAAAGAAATGCCATCCATTCTTGGCATTTCGATATCCAGCGTAAGGACGTCCGGATTGAGTTTTTTTATTTTTTCCCTCGCCGCGATCGGATCAATGGCGGTTCCCACCACTTCGATATCCCCCGCCGAATTCAAAATCGCCGAGAGTAATTTTCTGATGAGGGCCGAGTCGTCTACAACTAGCACCCGGATCGGTTTAAGGCATCCTGGCATATATTCCATCCGGTCAGAACAGTTCGATATCGCCGGAAACCGGATGGCTTTGTATATCTTGCAAATACCGGGATTCACGTTCAATGATGGTTTGATTGTGCAGCGAACGCAGTTTTTTCACCCTTACTTTTCCGGTAAGCGGGAAATAAACGATCTTACGCGGATGCGTGCCGCCGACATCTTCCGCCAGCAGGTTTAACTCTTCCGTTACGATGTATTGTTTTATGAAGTCAATATTGTTTCTCCCAATGTCGGTCATGTGCGCCAATATTCTTCCACCGCCGAAAATTTTAACTTCCAGGTTTTTCCTTTCCCCGCCGTTTTTCAAAATATCATTGATCAGGTTTTCCATCGCGTATGAGCCATAGCGGTTTGCCAGGCTCAAGCGTGTATTTCTCCAGTTGTCAGCCAGCAACGACTTGCGTGGCAGCATAAAATGATTCATGCCGCCGATGCCAAATATGCTGTCCCGGATACACGCGGAAATGCACGAACCCAGAATGGTAACGATAATCTCGTCATGAGTTGTTATGTAATAGTCGCCGGGCAACAGCTTCGCGGCATAACATTGATGCGATCTGTCCCAATAACGGTTGATTTGTTTGAAACCCGCCAACGCCGGCCGGGGGCCATCACCCGGTTCATTGGAAAGTGATACTTTCAGAGATCCGTTGCTCATTTTATTTTTTGATAAACCGTTTGACTCACCAGCCGGAAGCGGTCCGATACTTTAAAAAGTGATTCGGAATGTCCAAGAAAAAGAAATCCATCATCCATCAAGAGGTCGGCGAACCGGTCTATCAGTTCCCGTTGAGTTTCCTTGTTGAAATAGATCACCACATTTCGGCAGAATATCACGTCGAATGGTCCACGCATGGGCCACGCATCCATCAAATTCAATTCCCGGAAGCGGATGAATTCCTGTAATGCCGGCTTGACCTGCCCATAACCGGTATTAATTTTGCTGCCTTTGAGAAACCAGCGTTGAGTTTTATGAGGCGGTATAGACTTAAGTTTTTCCAGGGGATAAATTCCCGCTCTGGCGGTTGCCAGAACGCTGGAATCCACGTCAGTGGCCAGAATTCTGACATTCGTATTATCGATGACGATACGTGAATCCATTATCGTCATGGCGATGCTATATGGTTCCTCGCCGGTTGAACAACCGGCTGACCAGATACGCAAGCGCTGGTTGCCATTGCCCCGCTTGGCGTATGGCATCAGGATATGCCGGTTTAAAAAATCAAAGTGATGCGATTCGCGGAAAAAAGCGGTAAGGTTTGTGGTAATGGCGTTAGTGAAGTGGATGATTTCATCATTGCTTTTATTGTCCTGCAATAGCTCGCAATAATTTTTGAAACTTTTCAAATTCAAATGCCGCAAACGCCGTGACAACCGGCAATATACGAGTTCCCGCTTTGCCTCGGAAAGCGAGATACCCGTATATTGGTTTACCAGCTTGCGTAGAACGGAAAAATCCTTGTCAGTAAATACAAATTCGCGGTTCCAGTCAGAACAACCGTCTTCAGATTTTAAAACTCTTCCCATGAACCATCATCCTCAGCCGGACGTTGCGGCGGTTTTTTAACGGCTTGCCGTGGTTCCGGAGACCGTTGTGGCCGCCAGGGTTTTGACTTGGGTTCCGCTGCCTCGCTCGCTGCCGCACGGTTTGCGAAAGTCCTGGTTTTGACTGGACTGATCTTGGACTCATCGATCACGAAAAAACCGACCAGACTATCCAGCACCTTGGCCTGTTCATCCAGCGCAACGCTGGCCGCCGCGGCTTCTTCCACTAGCGCTCCATTTTGCTGGGTCACTTCGTCCATTTGCATAACCGCCTTATTGACCTGCTCAATACCGCCGGACTGCTCCTGGCTGGCAGCGGCGATTTCGGCGACTATATCGCTGACCTTCTTCACCGCGTTGACGATTTCCTGAAGTGTCTGGCCTGACTTGTAAACCAGATTTGAACCGTCCTCAACTTTTTCCACACTGTCCTTGATGAGCGCTTTGATTTCCTTTGCGGCGCTCGCGCTGCGTTGCGCCAGGTTCCGGACTTCGCCTGCGACTACCGCGAAACCGCGTCCCTGTTCGCCGGCCCGCGCCGCTTCCACCGCGGCGTTAAGCGCCAGGAGGTTCGTCTGGAATGCTATTTCGTCGATCACAGTGATAATATCCGCGATCTTTTTGCTGGCGGCGCTGATTTCACCCATGGCGTTTACCGCTTTGCCAACCACCTCTCCACCCTTCTCCGCTTCATCACGCGCGCCGGACGCCAGTTGATTCGCCTGTCTTGCATTGTCGGCATTCTGTTTCACTGTGCTCGTCAGTTCTTCCATGCTGGATGCGGTTTCTTCAAGGCTGGTAGCCTGCTCTTCCGTGCGTTGGCTCAAATCCGCGTTGCCCTGCGCGATTTCGGAACTCGCTGAAGAAATATTGCCACTGGATTCCCTGATCTTCGCAACAACATCAACAAGATTGTCCAATGTTGAGTTTACAGCATCCTGCAGCACCGCGAATTCGCCTTTAAAATCTCCCGCCATGGTCCGGGTCAAATCGCCCTTGGAAAGATTGGACATTACTTCCATGACTTCTTTCAGCGGCCTTACGATCGCGTCCATAAGTCCGTTGAGATTTTCGCTGATGCCTTTCACAAATCCTTTATATGCGTTAGAGTCAATCCGCTCATCCAGTTTGCCGTCAATGGCGTTCCTGATTAAATGCTTGATGTGATGTTCCGCGTCTTTTTGTTCAGCGGTGATCGCGTCCACCAGTTTGTTAATGCTTTGACCCAGCGCGCGCATGAAACCTTCGTACACGTCGGCGTTGATGCGTTCATCCAGTTTGCCTTTTATGGCGTTTTCGATCAGGTGCTGGATTTGGCGTTCGGCATCCTTCTGTTCAGTAATATCGCTCCATTGCACCATATTGCCCATGTATCTGCCTTCATGGTCAACGATCGCCGTGGCGTTCACCTCGAACTCTAGATCACCGATCATGATTTCCGCCTTCCGCGGCAGGTTAGCGAGATCCTTTAAAATGGAACGTTGATGCGCCGGATTTTTATGGAATTGATCTATATTCTGCCCAAACAGATTCTTTGTATCGAGCGTTGGCCACTTCTTTCTGAGTTCTTCCTGCCGGCGCGCGAGCATGTTGACAACGGAAGGATTTGCATAAGTGATCGTCAGATTCTCATCACACAGCATCAGATTGGCGTTAGCCCCATCCACTGCTGATTGCAACCGGGCTACTTCAAGTTCCTTTTTCCTGATTTCTGTCACCTCGGACCATTCCAGCGCGTTGCCAACATATTTGCCCTGCGCATCCATGATGGCAGTAACATTGATATTAAATACCAGTGGTCCTACCTTAATATCGGTCGAATATGGAAGGTTGGCCGGATTGTCCAGAATTCTCCGTTGATGGGCCGGATTCTTGTGAAACATGTCAATGCAGGTTCCCACGATAGTATCCGCCGAAAAACCCCGGTACAGTGACTTCAATATGTCTTCATTCTTCTTCAATAACTCATAAGTCGATTTGTTGACATAAGTAATTTCCAGGTTGCGGTTTATCATCATGATACAGGTCATCGCGCCGTCCACAGTGCCCTGCAGCCGCGCCACTTCCGTTTCCTTTCGGCGCAAATCCGTTACGTCGGACCACTCCAGCGTGTTGCCGCTGTACGCGCCAAAGGAATCATATTGGGCGGTGACATTGATTTTAAAGGTCAACGGTCCGACAACAATGTCGGTGCTATAGGGAAGATTTGCCGGATTGCTCAACAGGCGGCGTTGATGATCCGGATTCTTGTGGAACATATCGATACAGGTTCCCACGATGTTTTGCGCAGAAAATCTCGGGTATATGCTACGCAGAATTGCTTCATGTTCAGCCAGAAGTTTACGTGTGGACTCATTAACATAAGTGATGACCAGATTTCTATCCACCATCATAATTGCCGTTAACGCGCCATCCACGGCTGACTTCATTCGGCTTAATTCTTCACCATCGCGAGCGAAGTTTTGCCCTGTGGAACCATGGCTGGTGATCATGCCATTATCCCTCTCGTCATAAGCATCCAGCATTGCTTCAGCAACAATATTCAGTGCGTCATCCCAGGCCTGATGCACTTCGCCGGTCCACAAGTCGCCCGCAAATTCCTGTAGCACATCCAGCAAGGTTCTGGCAACGGCCTCATAGTGAGCCTCGATTGCGCCATATTGCTGATGGCGCCGGCCCAGTTTTTGTAACGCATCTTTCAACACGCCTGGATTACGCAGATTGCTGATCACGAGTTTGAGCGCAGCGAGCAGTTTTCTTTGCTGGTCCTGCTGGCTGACATTTCTGAACAGTGGCCTGACTTGCGGATAACGCGTAAAGAGTTCATCGTAAAACCTTTGTACTATCGCCTCGCCATAGGGCGCCAATGCTGAAAATGACCGCTCCAGCAATTCCACGTTCAACACCGGATTGCGCTTGACAGTGCTGGACGTTTTCGCGTTTTTCTTGTGGTTTGCATTGGTTTTTGTTGAGCTGGTTTTACGCTGAGTTCTTGTAGCCGTGGATCTTGTTCCCATACAATTGTTCTCCAATCTGATATTTTCTATCTGTTATGTATTTTCTCTAACCGTTGCCGTCTGCTTTCAACATGGTTGACGCGACAACTTGCAATGCGTTGTCCCATGTAGCCCGCTTTGATTCACTCCAGGAGGCGCCGGATAATTCTTTCATGACATCCAGTAAAGTGGCTTTTACCGCCTTGTAATGCTCAGGTTGCGCGCCATAGCCACGATGCCTTTCACCGAGTTTTACGAGCACGTTTTTCAACGCCTGGGGGTCCCGGATATTGGCAACAACCAATTTAATCGCGGCAAGTAATTTTTGTTGTTGTTCCGCTATGGAAGTATTGCTAAAGAGCGGTTTAACATCAGGATAACGTTTAAATAGTTCTTCATAAAAACGGCTTACCAGTAGTCCGCCCTGTTGTGAAAGTTCGGTAAACGATTTTTCCAGCAAATCGGCGTCGATTGCTGTTTCTTGAACCTTGACGGATTGCGTCCTGCGGGAGACAAATTGCATTTCGTTTGCGTCCAGCAGATGATCGATATCGAGCAGGATAACCAATCTGTTGTGAACCGTGGCGATGCCGCGGAGAAATTCCACGCTGATCACGTCGCCAAAATCGGGCGCCGGGCGGATCTGCTCGCCTGTAATATCGTAAACGTCAGAGACCGCATCGACAACGATGCCCATGATTCGTTCTTTATTTTCATTTATTACCTTCAAAACGATAACAACCGTCATTTTATTGTATTCAAGACTCTCCAGTTGAAAGCGTTGCCGCAAATCAATAATCGGTACGATCGTGCCACGCAAATTCATGACCCCTTTTATATACACCGGCGCATTGGGAATCTTCGTGACGTTATCCCAGCCTTTGATCTCCTGTACACGAAGAATGTCCACGCCATATTCCTCACCGGCCAGAATAAACGTAAGGTACTGGTTCTTGTTTGGATCCGCATTGAAATTGATTCCGTGAATCTCATCTGTAGCGTAACGAGCTGTACTCATTAATCTTCTCCTTAAGCTGCCGCTGTTTGCGGCCTGATTTTATCGTTTGATTTGCTGTTTGGTGGTGAGCAGGTTCTGTGGGACAAATTAATCAACCCTGCCACGTCCACGATAAGCGCAACAGTGCCGTCGCCCAGTATCGTAGCGCCCGATAATCCTTCGATCCGGCAGTAGTTTGTTTCCAGGCTCTTGATAAC
>JAKEGK010000243.1 GCA_022627515.1 Gammaproteobacteria bacterium | reverse complement strand
TTCTCGCTGGGCGGTCTATCCAGCAGCGTACGCACCTGGGTGCTCTTGGTGCGCAATTCAAGAATGGCATTTGATTTTCCGGAAAACAACAGCAGAAAATACTCCGCAAATTGTGTAATTGGCTCCAGCGCCAGGCTGTCACAATCATAGCCTGAATAGAAATAAACTGTCTCATCTGGGTGCTGATCGATTTTTTCCCTTATGGCTTGCGCGAAATTTTCATAATTTACAAACCAGACATAATGCGCCGAACGATACATACCCTGCAAAAAGCAGTAACGGCAATCATAAATGCAATTTAACAAGTGTGAAAAGTAATAGTTGTGTTTGCTGCCCAAACCGTATTGTTCCGGCGCGGGCAGCAAATAATTAGTCTGTTTATTGGCGATGATTAACGCGGGAGCCCGTTTTTGCAGGCGGAAGTTCTGCGCTTTACGATTAAAAATTTCACCGTATCGGTCAATCTTTATCAATGACGCATGACTGAAACGGGCCAAAAGGGCTTCCACACGCGGATGAAACAACAATTCCTTTTCAACATAAATGGTGGAAAACATGCGGGATCAATTCAATATTTTACCGGCAATCCGCTGATTCTGGATTGCAGTTCATTCAAAAGAGCCTTGGCGGTTTTTAGCGCATCAATATTCAACAGCGCCAGCGGCGATGTGTCGGTTAGCGCATACCAGTTCTGCATTAACGTCGCGAGTTGTGCCTGCTGGGAAACAGTAAAATGAATACGGGCGCAAATTAATTTCATTTCCTCAGCACCATTTCGCTCCGCATCGAGGCCGGCAGCCATATCCAACAAAATGTTTGCCATACTGGATATAGTCTTAATATTCCGCTCTATCAACGACATGACACCGGAACCGGAAATACTCTCAATGTGCGAAGCTGCATTATCCGAGATAATTTTAATGCTATGGATCAGTTCCAATGTGCTGAAGCGCAACGCGGCTGAATAAAATCCCGCGGCTTCCATATCATATGCTTCGTCATCAGGATAATGAATTTCAGGTATGGCAACCGTTTTTATGCCGGTTGTATTACAGGGAGGGTCGAAACATGTCGACGGATAAAATATTTTTTGACTGGTCATATCCGTAATTTTGTGAGCCAACGCAGCTTCCCCGACCGGCAATCTCTTACATCCCGCAATACCCACATTCAACCAGGCCGTGGTTTTTCCAGCGTCAAGTATTCCTGCGAGGTAACCCACCGCTGATGCCGCCGCCAAACCGCCAATGCCGGACACTATCAAACGTATATCACCGTTACTATACACGGGAAAGGCGTGCGCCTGATGCAATCGCTTGAGCTGGTAATGATGAATAACAGGCCGTGCTTCTTCAGGTAATGCGGCGACCAGGTTTAACATACGATGATCTTGCCGGAGTTGTTCATATCAACCATATAGTTTTGGGTTAACGATTAAAAATGTTGCGGATATGACCGGAGCAGCGATTGTTACCATTAATATTGAAAAAACGGTTTGAGTGAGTATCGATAGCAACGCCTGTACTAATTCTTTGACTCTATCAAGCGCCGGAATCACGACACCAACACCCAAAGCCCCGAATCGGGGGATTGATTTGTAACTATCTGTTTTCTTGTCATTAAAAGGAATTTACTGCACAAATCAGATAATCCCCTAGGTTGGAGTTGTTAGTCTTTGCGCCACCGAAAATAGGCCTGATTATTGCAAATTATACCGGCGGGATTGAAGCAATTCTTTGATTTTACATCCTATTTCAAACAATGACTATGTATTCTGTGCAACCGGTCACGGCAAGCGCGTCTGTGGACCGCTATGCTTGTGATCAATTAATACCGCCATGCTGTTAAAATCCGATATTCCCGTTTCGTTTAGCGCCTTTGCCAAAGACGATACCGGCATCTGGAAGTCATTATATTTCCTGAATCTGTACCGCATCGTCCTCGCCGGCCTGTTTGTTACCTCTATTTTTATTGATAAGAATCTTCCGGTGCTGGGCAGCCTGGATCCGGTTGGATTCGCCATCGCGGCTTATCTCTATCTTGCGGTTAGCGTACTTTCCAGTTTCATGATCCACTGGCGCTGGCCGAATTTTGAAGCCATTGTGCTGCTCCTCACCATGGTTGACATTACCGCGTTGACCATCATCATGCATACCAGTGGCGGCATTGAAACTGGGTTGGGCATGCTTATTGTCGTGGCTATCGCGGGCAACAGCATGCTGACAAGCGGCAAAGGCGCAAGCCTGTTTGCCGCGTTGGCGGCGCTGGCGATTCTGACGGAACAAATTGTTTCGCACATTGGCCAGTCAATTACCCCTAACTATTCCCATGCCGGCTTTCTTGGCGCGGCAGTGTTTGCAACGGCGTTGTTGTCGTATGTCCTATCCAGGCGGATACGCGAGACGGAACAACTGGCCGAACAACGCGGAGTAGATCTCGCCAATATGGCGCAACTCAACGATCACGTTATCAAGCGGCTTCAATCCGGTGTAATCGTGGTGGATAAAAACGACCGCATCCGGTTGATGAACCAATCGGCCTGGCATATGCTGGGATTGCCGATACTGGAAAACGCCTACAACAAATCACTGAAGTCTATCTCGGATGAACTCCATCAGCGGTTACAGGAATGGAAATACAATCCATCTGTGGATCCTAAAATATTCCGCACTAACGGCTCGAGTGTCGACGTTTTGCCGGGTTTTACCACGTTCGGTTCAGGAGATAATTCCGCGACACTCATCTTTCTGGAAGACACAGTACGGATGCGGCAACAAGCACAGCAAATAAAGCTGGCGTCACTTGGACGGCTGACCGCCAGTATTGCCCACGAAATCAGAAATCCCCTGGGCGCAATCAGCCATGCTGACCAGTTACTATCGGAATCACCCAGCCTGGGTCCGGCTGACAAACGCCTGACGGAAATCATTCACACTCACACGGAGCGCGTCAACAGCATTATCGAAAACGTGCTGTTGTTAAGCCGGCGCGGCAATACGTCGCCGGAAAACATCAAGCTCAATGACTGGATAAAGAAATTTGTCAGTGAGTTCGTCATGAGTGAGCATGTCGATGCGGACGTGGTGGCTTACAACAGCAACGCTGCCGATATCACCGTACGCTTTGATCCCACCCAGCTCCATCAGATCCTCTGGAATCTCAGCCACAATGGATTACGTTTCGGCGCTACGTATCCTAAAAATCCGAAACTGGAATTGCGCAGTGGAGTGCTGGACGAAAACCGACACCCGTTTCTCGATGTGATCGACCACGGCCCCGGCATCGATCCGGATACCGCTCAGCACATATTTGAGCCTTTTTTCACCACCGATTCCAAGGGCTCAGGACTCGGCCTGTATATTGCACGCGAGCTGTGTGAATTGAATAAAGCGATTGTTCGTTATGTCGCTATTCCGGCAGGCGGCAGCTGTTTTCGTATCGAATTTGCGAGTAACCCAACGACCCATTAATCACCATGAATGAGAATTCGCTAACATTAATCGTTGATGACGAACCCGACATCCGGGAACTGCTCGAGTTGACACTTGGACGGATGAACGTTGAAACCAAGGCCGTGGCCAATATCAGCGACGCCAAGGCTTTATTAAAAGATTATTCTTTTCACATGTGCCTGACAGACATGAAGCTGCCGGATGGCAATGGCATTGAGCTGGTTGAACATATGCAACAGCAATATCCGGATGTACCTGTAGCAGTGATAACCGCTCACGGCAACATGGAATTGGCAATTAAAGCACTCAAGGCAGGCGCGTTTGACTTTGTTTCCAAGCCGGTTGATCTGCAGGTACTGCGCAACCTGGTCAGTACCGCATTAAAATTCTCGCAAACATTTCCAGGCATGGACCGGCGCTCCCGCGATGTCTTGCTGGGTGAATCCGCTGCGATGAAAAAAACCCGCGCCACCATTGCCAAAGTGGCCCGCAGCCAGGCGCCGGTTTATATCAGCGGCGAATCAGGCTCCGGCAAAGAACTGGTCGCCCGGCTGATACATGCCAAGGGACCCCGCGCCAATGACCCATTTGTGCCGGTTAACTGCGGCGCCATTCCCAGCGAACTCATGGAAAGTGAATTTTTCGGGCACAAGAAAGGCAGCTTTACCGGCGCCACTGCCGACAAGGAAGGACTATTCCAGGCGGCGAACGGCGGCACCCTGTTTTTTGACGAAGTGGCCGATCTGCCCTTGCATATGCAGGTGAAATTACTAAGGGCAATCCAGGAAAAAGCGATTAGACCCGTAGGCGCACCCAAGGAAATCCCTATCGATGTGCGCATCCTCAGCGCTACCCATAAGGATCTTGAACTGCTGGTTGAGGAAGGCAAATTCCGCCAGGACCTGTTCTATCGCATCAATGTCATCGAAGTGACTGTACCGCCCTTGCGCGAACGTGCCGAAGACATTGAACAACTGACGGAACAAATACTCACCCGTTTGATGAGCGACACTGATTCAGCCAGGCCAACAATTACCACCGAGGCCTTGCAGGCATTGAAACAATACGCTTTCCCAGGCAATGTCCGCGAACTGGAAAACATCCTGGAACGCGCACTGGCGCTGTGCGAAAACGATATCATTAAAACGGAAGATCTGCGTTTACCCAGGGAGAAGCGAGTAGAAGTTGTTATGGAAACCAGCATAGCTGTCGGCGATGGCGTCTCGCTTGAAGCACGCCTCGGTAACATTGAAAGAGAAGCGATCATGCAGGCCCTGGAACAAACCAATCACAATAAAACTGCGGCGGCGAAATTGTTGGGAATGAGTTTCAGGGCGTTGAGGTATCGCTTGAAAAAACTAGGCATGGACTGATTATCCACAAGTAAAATAGTCCAGGTGCCGCAATTTGAAAAGCCGATACCAACCGCCAACCCTAATTTGACTGCACAACAAACCGCATAAATCATTGCCAAGTGAAACACTACCGAAAACATACGATTTGTCGCGCGAAATTGTCCGGAAATTTGCAACAGCCACTATAAAACACTTTAGTCTGCGTTTTTTTGACAAAAAAATACTTAAAGTATTCCGGTGCTTAGACGCTATGTTGCCGTAATTAATTCTGAATTTTAGTTATTTAAGCTAGAGTTTAGAGTCTCATAGGAGAAAAAGTAAAAAAACAATAAGCAATGACTTGACATAGCGGCGCACATCGCGCAGCCGCGCTTTGAATAACTTTTGTG
>JAKEGK010000242.1 GCA_022627515.1 Gammaproteobacteria bacterium | reverse complement strand
CTTATTAAATCGCCACATCCAGAAAAGCAGCGCCGCCATCGGGAACAAAAACAAGCTTAGGCTGATGGTGTATCCCAACGGCGTGGGATTGCCGGAATTTTGCGTCAACGTTGCCGGCGTGGTTACCGAGTTCAATGTTAATGCAACGGGGATAACGAGCATGCAAATCAGATAAGCAACTACTGCTGCGGCGCGGCGGGATAGTTTGTGCATGGCCTGTAGTCCTTTACCGTCAATAAGCGTTGTGGATACAAACTTAAAAACTTAACTGGATGGCTGTTCCATGATGCCTTCCTGCGTGGATCTTCCCGGTTTAACCACGCATTGGGAGATAACACTACGGTTGGCGGCTATCCAGTTGTAAATAGGCCGCCCGCAAAGTTTACTAAACACGGGAATGTAAAAAAACGGTACTTGCCACCAAAGTCCCGGCACCCTTAAGACCGCGTAGCGGTAGGCGTCAAAGCCAGGTATGGCTTTATCATTTCCGGTGACCAGGTAAAGCGCCTTGTCGGCGTCTTGGCTGGAAACAACAGGGGAAGGATTAGTGCGGTAGTCGCGCACTTTGATTTGTTGCAAGCCGTCATAGGCCAGGAACGACGCCATGGCGCGTCTGCAAAATCCGCATTCTCCGTCGTATATCATTTCCATCCCGCCCATTTTTTTGCGCCACCATGCGCCAGCATAGGCGTACCAATGGCGGCGCATAAAGGCAAGGTGACCAAATATCATTACGGCCGCAAAATAATACATACCCATCATCACCGCGATACTAATATGCAGTAAAAGCGCGGCCACGAGAAAATAGGGACGTGTTTTAAAACTCCAGATCAGAAATGGGTAAGACACTTCAATGAATATGGTGCCGAACGCCATCAGATTCACGATCCAGAATTGATCCGCTAATAAATCCATTGGGAAAAACGCCGTTTCATTGTTGTTTAATGCAACCCACGGCGCTATACCGGACCACCACATGCCGCCATACAGTTTTTCGATTCCCGCGGAAAAGTAAATAACAGCCATTTGTATTTGCATCAAGCGCTGGCATGCGAAGCCCCGCCGGCTGGCGGGCAAATCGGGTCGCGACTCCAGGCCGTGTTCCTTCTTATGCTTTCTGACCTGACTTGCGCGATCAAGGCTTAGAGCGCTGCCAATGGGCGCAATGCACAAGATAAGTAACAGGGCGATTAACACCGTGTCCACGCCGTAATACAGAAATTCGTTGCGGTTGAAATAACTGATATGGCCAATTAATACCAGCCATTTTACCCAGCGCGTTTTCCAGCCAACAAACAGGCAAAAGCACAATGCGACAAAGACATAATGAAACGTCAGCAACTGCCAGGGCGCGTCAAAATATATAAAAAAGGAAAACGACGTAAATTGATTCATTTCCGGAACCACAGCGCGGTTCAATATGCCAGATTCATCATACAACGCAATTATGTCGGCTGGGGTAAACATGACATAGTTGAAAAACATCAGGAATCCCAGGCCGCTGCGGACCACTTCCAGGGGAATAGTATTCTTGTCCTGAAACCAGATCGTAAACCAGGTTTCTTTTATGCTATGCATTAGTTTGCCGGCTAAATTATTCATGTTATATCCTCCCTCTATGACTGTTCACAGTGGTAAGGTCCAAACGCCTTTCTTTCCAGAAACTCTTCATCCAGTGGACGCTTGCCTTTCTGGTAATCTTCGTAACTGAATGGCCTTTGGCTGAACAATATAAAGTTAATCGCTGTGATATTGCGTCCTGCGTGCTGTTTACACAGGTAATGCGCGACACTTTTATCGTAACCGCGTCTTTTTGAATAGTCCGGATCATTAAATAAGTAAGCGTAGAAATTCGTGTAACGAAAGTACGCATGATCGAATTTTTCCCGCGCGTGTGTCAGCGGATAAATTTTTGTTTCACCCGATGCGCTTACCGTCTCATAGTTCAATATACTGCCCAGGAAAGGATTCGGCGCATAAAAGGGCCAGGAACGATCGAGATGAAACACGGCAAGATAATTATGATAAAGGCGCATCAGGCTGTCGCGAAGATAACTCTTGCCGAATGGCCCGACAACCGCGATACCAATAGCATGCCAGACAATAAAAACAGATAATATGATTAACCCCAACGAACGGGTACGCTGTGACCAATCCATGACTTACACCCCCCGGTATATCCAGTAGACAGAGTGCTAGTGTACGCCGAGTGCGACCACTGGTCGAATATTTGGTTGCCTGATTTCACGGCCCTCTATATATTTTTGGTTCTTCCCGGATTGTAGTGGGATTGACATAGCGTTGCATATTTAGAAATCCATGTTCCCGGTCCGTTAACTTGTTTAAACGAACATCCTGGATCAGGATGCCCAGTACCTATGGGGGAAAGCTATTTTTCTAAAGCTGCTAATTTGCAGATTCTCCAGTCCGTGAAGAATGTTGCCTTGATAATCACTTGCGTAATACGAATTCATAACTCAAAAGATCAGATAAATCAGGAACGGCATTCGTGTATGAAAGCAATCTGTACTTCGCCAAATGCCGCGATTGTTGTAAGCATTGGATTGCTAGTGAACTTGGAAAAGTGGACATTATATTTCAGTGCATTGCCAGGAACACTCAATTACCAGGGCGTAGTAACCGGAATGCATTAATGATATGCTGCTTGCCGCCAAATTATCTACAAATCTCTCTTTTCAGGCATTATTGGGGCGCCTGAATGGTGTGATAAAAAACAATGTTTTTTAATATGCGAAAAGCGTGGAATGAAATTAAGGCTCCTTTAACAATTAAAAGCGTATCCAGGAATTACTGACATGGCCGGTACCAGTTTATTAGCATTGCTAGATGATATTGCCTCCGTTTTGGACGACGTGTCATTGATGACG
>JAKEGK010000241.1 GCA_022627515.1 Gammaproteobacteria bacterium | reverse complement strand
GGGTCTCAACATCACCTATGCGGTTCAGGAAAAACCGGAAGGCCTGGCGCAGGCGTTTATTATCGGCAGGGAATTTATCGGTGGCAGTCCCGCCGCCTTGGTGCTGGGCGATAATATATTTTATGGCCATGATATCGCGGAATCATTGCAGGCCGCGAACGAGCAAACCCGGGGCGCCACGATATTCGCATATCAGGTGAAAGATCCGCAGCGTTACGGGGTTGTGCAAATCGGACCGGACGGCGCGCCAATTGGCATCGAAGAAAAACCGCTCAATCCAAAATCGCGGCTGGCCGTCACCGGTTTGTATTTTTATGACAACGAGGTCGTGGACATCGCCGCTACCATCAAACCGTCGGCGCGGGGTGAGCTGGAGATTACCGACGTTAACAATCACTATCTTAAAAACAAGGCGTTGTCGGTGGAGCTGCTGGGGCGGGGTATCGCCTGGCTGGATACGGGTACCCATGAATCGCTATTGGAAGCATCCGCCTTTATTGAAACGATTGAAAAACGTCAGGGATTGAAAGTGGCCTGCCCCGAAGAGGTGGCCTACCGCATGGGTTACATCGGTCGCGAACAACTGCAAAAACTGGCCGCGCCACTGTTAAAGACGGGCTATGGCGAGTATTTGCTGGAGCTGTTGAGTTAGTCTAACAGTTGTATAAAAATTGATTGTAAATTTAACCATGTTGCGAAAAATATCGAGCAAAAAACACATGCATCGGCAGCCGAAGAAACTTACGTTGGGTGAGTTTTACCGGTGACCCGACGAAGCCACCTTGGGATAGGCCTTGCCGGACACGCTGTGAATACTTCCCTGTACGCTCGGGCGCGGCGTCCATGCCGCGCACGGTCCGTCAACGCCTATCCCAAGGCGGCTTATGACAAACGAGAGTGTTTTTTTTTGCAGCGCAAAGGTTAGTTTATGAAAGTCCTGGAAACACCCATCGCGGATGTGAAGCTCATTGAACCAAGATGTTTTGGCGACGCGCGTGGATTTTTCCTGGAAACGTTCAGCGTGCAGCGTTATCAGGACGCAGGCATCAGCGCGGTCTTTGTACAGGACAATCATTCACGTTCCCGTCACGGCGTGTTGCGCGGGTTGCATTATCAATTGCATCATCCACAGGGCAAACTCGTCAGCGTGGCGCGCGGGGAAGTGTTCGATGTCGTGGTGGATATTCGTGTGGGTTCGCCGACGTTTGGACAATGGTATGGCGCGGTGCTGAATGATAATAATCACCGGCAAATGTATATTCCGCCAGGACTCGCGCATGGCTTTGCGGTACTGTCGGAAACGGTGGATTTTGTCTACAAGTGCACGGATTATTATCATCCGGAAGATGAAAAAGGTTTGTTATGGAATGACCCCGTGATTGGCATCGATTGGCAAATCAATCAACCTCTATTATCGGAAAAAGACCGCAACAACAAAACGCTGGCTGAACTAAAGGCCGGTAACGAACTTCCACTGTATCTCCCAAACAAAGGTGGCCTGTGAAAATTTTGGTGTTGGGCGCGAACGGCCAGGTGGGGCGTGAATTGCCTGAGGCCGTCAGGTTATCGAACATGAAAGACATTGAGGTCATCGCGCTTGACCGGCACGCGCTGGATATCACCCGCCAAGCAGCGGTTCAGCAAAGCATCACCGAAACTCAACCTTCCCTCGTGATTAACGCCGCGGCATATACAGCGGTGGACAAGTCGGAGCAGGAGCCTGCGATTGCATTTGCCGTTAACCGGGACGCGCCTGGCTACATTGCCAAAGCCTGTGCGAATGATGGAATTCCGCTGCTGCATATATCGACTGACTATGTATTCGATGGTGAAAAACCAGGCTCCTATGGCGAAGACGATGATGTTAATCCGCTGGGTATCTATGGCCAGAGTAAATGGGAAGGCGAAGAGGCAATCCGGCGCAACCTGGAGCAATACATCATATTACGAACCAGCTGGGTGTTTGGCGTCTATGGCAAAAATTTTGTTTACACCATGATAAATCTAGCCAGACAACGGGAAGAACTGAGTGTCGTGCATGACCAGCACGGCTGCCCAACTCCAGCCAGGGCGATTGCTATTACACTGCTGGATATAAGCCGGAAAATAGCGGATGGCGGCTTCAATGAATGGGGCACTTATCACTATTGCGGTCAGCCCGCGACAAACTGGCATCATTTCGCCGGCGCGATTATAAATGCCAGTCAGGATAAATTCGCATTTAAAGTAAAACATATCAATCCCATCAGCACCCGGGAGTATCCCACCCCGGCAAAGCGGCCAAAAAACTCAGTATTAAACTGTGATAAGATTCGCAACGTGTTTGGCATTGAACAGGCAGACTGGAGCGATGGCTTGCGCGCTATGCTGCAGCATGAACATTTTAGCGATGCTTTTCAATAAGAACATGATAAGAACAATAAAGGAATACAGCTATGACCAGTGAAAAAAACCATGACCCCAAAGTGATAGTCGCGCTGGATTTCGATTCGGCGGACAAAGCGCTGGCTCTTGCCGATCAGCTGAAGCCGGCTATGTGCCGGGTCAAAGTGGGCAAAGAGCTGTTTACCCGCGCCGGGCCGCAACTGGTCAAGCAGTTAATCGGTAAGGGATTTGATGTTTTTCTGGATTTGAAATTTCACGACATTCCGAACACGGTCGCCAAAGCCTGCGCGGCGGCGGCGGACCTCGGGGTATGGATGATGAATGTGCATGCCCAGGGCGGTCCGGGGATGATGAAGGCGGCGCGGGAAGCCGTTGCTGGCGCAGGTCACAAACCGCTGATGATTGCGGTGACGATATTAACAAGCTTAACCGATGCTGATCTTCAGGCGGTGGGATTGCAGGGAGGTGCGGAGCAGAATGTTTTACGCCTGGCCGCGCTGGCGGAAAAATCCGGCATGGATGGTGTCGTATGCTCCCCAATGGAAGTGTTAACACTGCGGAATAAAGTCGGGGCCGGTTTTAAACTGGTGACACCGGGAATCCGTCCTGCCGGCAGTTCCAAGGACGATCAAACACGGGTCATGACGCCGAAAACCGCCTTACTGGCGGGTTCCAATTATATTGTGATTGGCCGGCCGATTACCCAGGCCAAAAATCCGCTGGCGGCCCTGCAGGCAATTCTCACTGAAATTAGGTGAACTATTTACTTGTTGCGATCCAGGAAAATCCCTACTCTAGTTGCTCATGTGAGGTGTTAAACAGACATTTCATATGAAATAAAAAACTTCAAAATTAATTCAATAATTACAAGAGGGAATTTTCATGAAACTTTTATCCAATATAGTAGCGGGCCTGGTATTAACAACTTTGTCAATGGCGTCATTCGCTGCGGTTAATATTAATACCGCCGATGCCGAAACCCTCCAAAAGGAACTCAAGGGTATCGGTCAGGAAAAAGCCGAAGCCATTGTTGCTTACCGACTGGCAAACGGCAACTTCAAGTCCGCGGATGAATTGACAAACGTAAAGGGAGTTGGTATCAAGACCGTGGACAAAAACCGGGACAATATCGTTCTGCAAACACCCGCATCCTCAAAATAAGTTGACTTACTTACTGCCATAATAAGAATAAAATTTAACAATAATAAGAACAAAAAAACGGTCAACTGAGGTAGAATTGGACACCAACACGGCGCAGTCTGTGTTGGTTTTTCTTATTGGTGAAACAAGTTCCTGCAGGCGGCGATGGGGTTCCTGTTTTTGCGGCTGGCGGTTCCCAAGATTATTTAATTCTTTCTTAAGTAACAGCATTGATAATGACAATACAATCAAATCCCAATCCAAATCAGCAAAGCATGCCGCCCTATTATTACGAAGACGAAATCAGTCTCATTGATCTCTGGCTGGTCCTGGTGCGGCGTAAGAAGCTGTTAATCATTACCTTTGCCGCCGTCGTTATCATTGGCCTGGTACTGGCATTGATTACACCGAAAAAATACAGCTACAGCACGTCGATTGAAATTGGCAGCCGCGTTATTCAGGATAAAGTCCAGCCCATTGAATCGCCAGAGACCCTGCTTGCCAAAATTCAGGAAAGCTATATTCCCTTTGTACAGCAACAATACCGAAATGAAAAATCAGATAACGATGCTTTACACAGGATTACGGCCCGGATACCCAAAGGTAGTCAAATCATTGTTTTGGAGAGTAACGGGGGCGCTGAAAGAGGGGATGCTTATAAGGAGTTACAACAGCGGGTCATTAATGAGGTGCAAAGTGACCACAAACGGATACTGGAAGTTATCCGCAAGGAATTGGAAATTGCCCGCAACAAGGCAATGGATAAACTGGAAGAATTAAAAGATACCGTAAAATTGCTGGAGGCCAGGGAAAAACGCCTTACCGATATTGCAGTACTTATAAAACGTCAGATCGAGGAAGCCAAAGCGGATCTTGCGATTGCGGAAAAAAACCGTCAACGCTCGGTGAAAGAGGCAACGAACGAAGCAAAAGCAATGACGTTATTGATGCTGGATAACGAAGTGCAACAGCAACGTCAACGCCTGGCCACCCTGGAAGAACGCTTGATTATTGAAGTTGCGGAAGGCCAGGATAAACTGGCAAATGAAATCGCCACTAACGTCAGGCTTCAGGAAGCACAGCAAGAGGAAATCAGTCGCGTGGAAATTCAATTGGCTAATCTGGTGGAAACCCGCGCGTTGGTGCCGCCTATGCAATCCATGGAACCGACGGGCTTGGCCAAACGTGTGATATTGGCTATCGCCATGGTATTGGGATTTGTTTTAGCGTTAATGGCGGCATTTATTGCGGAATTCCTGCAAAAGGCTAAAGAACAAATCGCACAGGACGAAAGTTCTGGCAGCGAAGCATCCGTTTAGGTTTTTACATGAGTATTCAACCCGTCATATTGTCTGGTGGATCCGGCACCCGCCTTTGGCCATTGTCCCGGGAGTTGTATCCCAAGCAGTTATTGCCGCTCGTCAGCGATAATTCCATGTTACAGGACACCCTGTTGCGGCTTTATAAAAAGCCCGCGTCATCGGGTGTTTCCAGTTTGGCCGGTATCACAATCGAGCCGCCCATTATCGTTTCCAACAACGAACACCGCTTCCTGGTCGCGGAACAACTGCGCCAGATCGGCATCGCCAACGGCCGTATTTTTCTGGAGCCGGTGGGCCGAAATACAGCGCCGGCGCTAACACTAGCCGCATTAAGTTGTGATGCGGATTCCATTCTGCTGGTCATGCCGGCGGATCATGTGATTCTGGATACCGGCAAGTTTGCATCCGCCTGTATGACGGCAAACGCGTTGGCGGAAGGCAATTGGCTGGTGACCTTTGGTATTGTTCCACGTCATGCCGAAACCGGCTACGGCTATATTAAAAAGGGCGGGGAATTGCCAGGCAATAATCCGCAAAATCCGGTTCCCTGTGTCATCGATCAGTTTGTTGAAAAACCGGATTTTGAAACCGCGCAACGTTATATAGAATCCGGCAGCTATCTCTGGAACAGCGGCATGTTCATGCTCAAAGCGTCGGTCTGGTTAAAACAACTGGAACGCTTCCGCCCCGACATACTGCGAGCCTGCCGGCAAGCATTTAACCAGGGCAAAAAGGATCTGGATTTCTTCCGCGCCGACACCGCCGCTTTTGCAAATTGCCCCAGTGACTCCATCGACTACGCCGTGATGGAGAAAGTTGCTGGCAATGCAAATGCGGGCAACGATGTCAGCGCGGCGGTGGTGCCGCTGGATGCGGGCTGGTCCGATGTCGGTGCCTGGTCGTCGCTCTGGGAAGTTGGCAACCAGGATGAACAGGGTAACGTCATCAAGGGCGATGTGAAAACCCATGACGTCACCGGCAGTTTTCTGTACGCGGAGCACCGGTTTGTCGCGGGCGTTGGTATCAAGGATCTGGTAGTTGTTGAAACCGCCGATGCGGTTTTGGTGGCGGACAAGCAGCGGGCCCAGGATGTGAAAAAAATCGTCGAGTGGTTGAAGGAGCAGGAACGAGACGAGCGCCTGGTGCACCGGCAGGTCTACCGGCCCTGGGGTTCCTACGAAGGCGTTACCGCCGGCGACCGGTTTCAGGTGAAAAGAATCGTGGTTAATCCGGGCGCGTCCCTGTCGTTGCAAATGCACCATCACCGGGCGGAGCACTGGATCGTGGTGAAAGGGACGGCCAAAGTCACACGCGGCGGGGAGGTTTTTCTGATTACCGAGAATCAGTCAACTTATATTCCGCTCGGTGAAAAACACCGTTTGGAGAATCCGGGAACGGTGCCTTTGGAAATTATTGAGGTACAATCGGGCACTTATCTGGGAGAAGATGATATAGTCCGTTTTGAGGATAATTATGGCCGCGGGCCATGAACTTGGTACGTACTAAATATGTCGTAAGTAATTGAAAATCAAACCGCAATACAGTGACCACACAATATTCACAATTGCGTAACAAAATGCCTACAGGTACAATTCACCGTTTTTTGCTTCAGGAGAAAGGGGTCAATGAGTAAGAGCCGCGTATTTACATCCGAATCCGTATCAGAAGGTCATCCCGACAAGGTCGCCGACCAGATTTCCGACGCAATTCTGGACGCCATTTTTAAACAGGATAACAAAGCGCGTGTGGCTTGTGAAACCCTGGTGAACACCGGAATGGTGGTTATTTCTGGGGAAATCACCACCGAAGCGTGGGTCGACATGCAGGACGTGGTGCGCCAGACCGTTAAGCGCATCGGCTACAACAGCTCCGAAATGGGATTCGATTGGGAATCCTGCGCGGTCCTGACCTCGATAGATAAACAGTCGTCTGACATTGCGATGGGCGTGGATGAAAAGGAAGACCACGAACAAGGCGCCGGCGACCAGGGTTTGATGTTCGGTTACGCATCCAATGAAACCGCGGTATTAATGCCCGCGCCAATCACCTATGCGCATCGTCTGGTGAAGCGTCAGGCCGAGGTGCGCAAGAGTGGTAAACTGCCGTGGTTACGGCCCGACGCAAAAAGCCAGGTCACGCTGCGCTACGAAAACGATAAACCGGTTGGCATAGAGGCCGTGGTATTGTCGACCCAGCACACCCCGGATGTCGCTTATAAGGATCTGCGTGAAGCCGTGATGGAAGATATTATAAAACCGGTATTGCCCGCACAGTGGATTAGCGCTAACACCAAGTTTCATATCAATCCCACCGGCCGGTTTGTAATTGGCGGTCCCGTGGGAGATTGCGGACTCACTGGCCGTAAGATTATCGTTGACACCTACGGCGGCATGGCGCGCCACGGTGGCGGCGCGTTCTCCGGCAAGGATCCATCCAAAGTCGACCGTTCCGCCGCTTATGCCGGTCGTTATGTCGCGAAAAATATCGTGGCCGCCGGACTGGCGGACCGCTGCGAAATCCAGGTGTCGTATGCGATCGGCGTGGCCGAACCCACATCCATCAGTGTTGAGACGTTTGGCACGGGAAAAATCGACGACAACAGGATTACCGCCCTGGTGCGCGAGTTCTTTGATTTGCGTCCCCGCGGCCTGATCAAGATGCTGGACCTGCTGCGTCCGATTTACAGTGCGACTGCGGCGTATGGCCACTTCGGACGTGAAGAACCGGATTTTACCTGGGAGAAAACCGACAAGGCGGACGCATTAAGAGAAGCGGCCGGGATTAAATAAACGCTAACGCAGCCTCTCTGAGTTTAACTGGATTGGCTGCGGAAAATTCCGACGCGTAGAGCTGATCAAAACTGCGTGTGGAATAGAATGATTTAGATAGTTGCGCTAGCCTGAGGAGCGCTGCAGCGGTAGTAACATCGAGAATCCGCGAGGCTCAGATAGCGTTACACTCCATTAACTTAATGTTAACGGCGCTCGTCAACTTTTTTGGAGGCTGACAATGAACGCTGTAACACAATCTCTATCCAACGACTACAAAGTCGCCGATATCAAACTGGCCGACTGGGGCCGCAAGGAAATCGCCATCGCCGAAACCGAAATGCCGGGCTTAATGGCGCTGCGCGAAGAATACAAAGGCAAACAACCCCTCAAAGGCGCCCGCATCACCGGCAGCCTGCACATGACCATCCAGACCGCGGTATTGATCGAGACCCTGGTTGAACTGGGCGCCCAAGTACGCTGGGCATCCTGCAATATTTTCTCAACACAAGACCATGCCGCCGCGGCGATCGCCGCCGCGGGTATCCCCGTCTACGCCTGGAAAGGCGAAACCATCGAAGAATACTGGTGGTGTACCGAAAAAGCGCTCTCCTGGCCCGACGGTGGCACACCGAACATGATTCTTGATGATGGCGGTGACGCAACCCTGCTGATTCACAAAGGCGTGGAGTTCGAAAAAGCGGGCGCCGTGCCAGCCGCAAAAGCCGGTGACAATGAAGAATGGAAAGCGATTCTCGAAGTTCTGCGCAAAAATCTGAAAAACAACCCCGGTATCTGGACCCGCACCGCGGACAACGTCAAAGGCGTAACCGAAGAAACCACTACCGGCGTGCATCGCCTGTATCAAATGCAGGAAAAAGGTCAATTGCTGTTTCCGGCAATGAATGTCAACGACTCCGTCACCAAATCCAAGTTCGATAACCTCTACGGATGCCGTGAGTCGCTGATTGATGGCATCAAGCGCGCCACCGATGTCATGATCGCGGGTAAAATCTGCGTCGTGCTGGGGTATGGCGATGTTGGCAAAGGCTGCGCGCAGGCGTTTCGTGGCATGGGCGCCACGGTATGGATTACTGAAATCGATCCGATCTGCGCGCTGCAAGCGGCGATGGAAGGTTACCGAGTGGTGAATATGGACGACGCCGCTTCCCAGGGCGACATATTCGTGACAACCACCGGCAATATTCACGTTATCGATCATCATCACATGGCAGCCATGAAGGATGAAGCGATCGTGTGCAACATTGGTCACTTTGATTCTGAAATCAATATTGCCTCGTTGGCGAAGTACCAATGGGAAGAAATCAAGCCCCAGGTTGATCACGTGATTTTCCCGGATGGTAAAAAGATCATTGTGCTCGCGAAAGGCCGCCTGGTGAACCTTGGCTGCGCGACCGGGCATCCCAGTTTTGTGATGTCAGCCTCGTTCACCAACCAGGTGATGGCGCAAATCGAATTCTGGAACCATGCGGATAAATACGAAAACAAAGTTTACGTATTACCGAAAATACTGGACGAAAAAGTTGCGCGCCTGCACTTAAAGAAAATCGGCGTCAACCTGACCAGGCTCTCCAAGGAACAGGCCGACTATATTGGCGTGCCGGTGGATGGGCCATATAAACCAGGTCATTACCGGTATTAAAATGTAATCCCGAGCCTTCTCCTTTTTAAGGAGAGGGCATGGGTGACTGTAGCTTAAGTAAGAAGTAATGTAGGGTGGGCACAGCCCACCTTTTAAGGTTGGTAGCGGACAAGCGCATGGATAATAGAATTTCTTGCTCCCACACTCCGAGACTATGAAAGTATTTATTGTAGGGTGCCGCTGAGGCAGCGCACCATAGCAGGTATCGCAACCGCTGGATTGTTGCGGTTCGCGGAGCTCACCGCATATATGGTCTCCTCCCGTTTTGCAAGGCTGAGTTGCCAGTCATAACAGGGACAGGTTTGCTGCCATATATCC
>JAKEGK010000240.1 GCA_022627515.1 Gammaproteobacteria bacterium | reverse complement strand
GGGCACCTACTATAGTAACGAGTTTCATGAAGTATGATTCTTGATTTATTCCGCTGCTAACCGGCGAATTTATGGAACAAAAATACAGCTGTTAATACTCAAGCGGCAAAGAAACCTGCTTACCATCCCTTGCTGACATGTAGGCGGCAATCAATAATTCTAATGAACGCAAACCTTCGCGACCGTCAGTAAGAGGCTCAGCGTTCCCTCGTAATGTTTCTATTACGTTTTGATAGTAAGCAGGGTGACCAAAACCATACACTGAAGATGTTTCGTAATTGGCGTTCTTGATTTTTTCATCATCTTCATCCTGATTCGCAAACTCCCAATGTTCGAATTGATTGACGGCAACGCCGCCCAGCTTGACGGTGCCTTTTTCACCCAATATGGTAATGGAGCCTTCCATATTTCTCGGATAGGTCAACATTGACACGCTCATCGAACCCATTGCGCCGGAACGCCATTGCAGGTTCAATACTGCCGAGTCTTCCACCTCGATTCTACGAGCCAATGTTCCAATCATCGCCTGCACACTTTTAACCGGCCCAATCAACCAGTCCAACAGATCCACATAATGGCTCGCCTGGTTCATCAAGGCGCCGCCATCAAATTCCCAGGTGCCGCGCCAAGCCGCGCTGTCATAATATTCCTGAGGACGCGACCAGAACACGTTGACTTGAACCATGTAGATTTTGCCAAAACGCTTCTTGTCGATCGCGCGCTTTAGCAATTGCAAGGTAGCGTTGTGACGGTTTTGTTTTACTACAAACAAGCGCACGCCCGCTTCGTCACAGGCACGGACCATGCTGATGCCTTCTTTCCAACGGGTCGCCATGGGTTTTTCGGTCATCACGTGGCGACCGCTTCTCGCGCAGCGAATCGTCTGTTGGGGATGTAAACCACTGGGCGTGCATAACGCAACAAGGTCGGCTTCGGTTTGTTTCAACAAATCACGCAGGTCGTCGAAACCCTGCACGCCCGTTTTAGTCACGGAGGCGTCCAGTTGCTTCTTATCGGAATCGCAAACAGCAACCAATTCCAGGTCTTTGTTATGTGAATGGATGGCTTCAAAATGCTTAGCGGAAATCCGGCCGCAACCCACGACGGCAATCCTGATCTTTTGATCTTTAGGAATAATTCTTGGCATGAGAATATTGCGTACTAGTAATAATCAAATTTAATTTAGGCTATCAAAACTCTTTAACAATCCGTTAGCTGATTTAAATTTTTGCTTATTCACCCGGAAAAACCACTGTGTACTTTGAATATCCAGGTAGATTTTGAGCGTTGCAAATATCGTACCCCCTAACAGCTGCAGCAGGATCTAAACTGGAACTCTCCTTATTTGTGAGGGTGGATAAATCCGATGTCTTTAAACCTGTAAATTGCTATGTTTCTAGCACAAAACTTGCTAAATCCGGAAGTTGTGCCATACGAATCCGGTCCAAAATTCTCAGATTAAAATTGAGTTCTAGCTCAAAAGATAAAGATTGAGCGGTTTATGACCGATGTCTTGTTGAATCCTGTCCGGAAAATAATCGCACTCTTGGCATTAACTATTAAATAATGCGAATATTTTGCCGATAAGGACTATGACTCAGGATCCTTGTCGTTGGACGAGGCAAAGTGTTTGTGCCATAAATTTGACTAATCAAATAAATAGCTACCTCAAGAGCCATTACGCTTTATAATTAATGTGGGGGCCGTAGCAGCAAGTAAAGTGACAAGTTGCTTCTTCAGGTTAGTCAAATTTTGCCCACCAAGCTGGTTTTCAACTCCAACGATCAACATATAGAATTGATTAAGATTAATAGTTCGAGAATACTGATAAAAGAATGGCAACTCCAAGTTCGCAAATGAAACTCAGTGGATTGGCAAGAAAGCTGGTTCTGGATGGCCTGCTGTCTGAAGCGGATGCCGTCAAAGCTCAGGATGTAGCGACCAAAAAGAAATTACCGTTGGTCACGCATTTAGTTGAAGCCAAGCTGGTTAATAGTAAGGCCTTGGCAATTGCGGCCGCCCATGAATTCGGGGTGCCGTTGCTTGATATCACCGCCATAGAACTGGATCCCGAGATCGTGCGCCTGGTTGATGAAAAGCTGGTGCGGCAACACCATGGCCTCCCTTTGTTTAAGCGTGGTAACCGGCTGTTTATCGCCGTTTCGGATCCCACTAACCTCATTGCGCTAGATGAAATCAAGTTCCACGCCGGGATGAACACGGAAGCCGTACTGGTAGAAGAAGACAAACTCAATGTTATTATTGAAAAAGCCATGTCCGCAAGTGACACTTCATTGCAGGATCTGGATGGCGACCTGGACTCTATTGATATTTCAACCGAGGATACCGCCAAAGCAGACAGCGGCGGCGACAGTGATATCGATGATACGCCGGTCGTGCGCTTTATCAATAAAGTGCTTCTGGATGCTATTAATAGTGGCGCGTCGGATATTCATTTTGAACCCTATGAAAAGTATTTCCGGGTCAGGTACCGGCGGGACGGTGTATTAACCGAGATTGCCACGCCTCCGGTCGGGCTGGCCAAGCGGATCGCCGCGCGCCTTAAAGTTTTATCGCGCCTGGACATTTCCGAACGCCGCGTCCCCCAGGACGGCCGCATGAAAATGACCTTATCCAAAAACCGGGCGATCGACTTTCGCGTAAGCACCTGTCCTACCTTGTTTGGTGAAAAAATTGTACTGCGTATTCTTGATCCCACCAGCGCGCAACTGGGTATCGATGTATTGGGTTATGAAGAAGACCAAAAGCAACTCTATTTAAATGCGCTAGCCAAACCACAAGGTATGATTCTGGTTACCGGTCCGACCGGTAGCGGTAAAACGGTTTCGCTGTATACCGGTATTAACATTCTCAACACAGAAGACCGTAATATTTCCACAGCGGAAGACCCGGCGGAAATTAACATGCCGGGTATTAACCAGGTTAACGTAGATAACAAGGTGGGATTAACGTTTGCCAGCGCGCTAAAAGCCTTTTTGCGTCAGGACCCGGATGTGATCATGGTGGGTGAGATTCGTGACATGGAAACCGGTGAAATTGCCATTAAAGCCGCTCAAACCGGTCACCTTGTGTTATCCACTTTGCACACCAACGATGCGCCGCAGACCCTGACCCGTATGATCAACATGGGCATCGCACCGTATAACATCGCCTCCTCCGTTGAACTTATCATCGCACAGCGTTTGGCGCGCCGGTTATGCAGCAATTGCAAACAGGTCAGGGATATCCCGCATCTAACCCTCATTGATATTGGATTCTCGCCCAATGAAGTCAAGACGCTCAAGATCTACGGTCCTTCCCAAAACGGATGCGACCAGTGCAACGGCGGTTATAAAGGCCGTGTCGGTATATATCAGGTAATGCCCATATCGGATACCATGCGCCGCATCATTATGGAGGGAGGCAATTCAATACAGTTGGCCGACCAGGCGCAAAAGGAAGGAATTCGAGACCTGCGCCAATCCGGCCTGGTAAAAGTTCGCGCCGGGTTAACCTCCCTTGAGGAAATCAATCGCGTAACCAAAGAGTAAGTAACGAAGGAATAATATATGGCAAAAGTAGCAACAGCCCCAAAATCCGAAGCCTTTGTTTGGGAAGGAACCAACAAACAAGGTAAACGCGTTAAAGGGGAAGCCACGGGAACTAATGTCGCCCTGATCAAGGCGGACTTGCGCCGTCAGGGTATTACCCCGCTTAAAGTCAAGAAAAAACCCACATCGTTATTTGGTGGTGGACCCAGGAAGAAAAAAATCACGTCCAAAGACATCGCTGTTTTCAGCCGTCAGCTAGCCACCATGATGGCCGCCGGTGTGCCGCTGGTGCAGGCTTTCGAAATTGTCGGCCGGGGACATGAAAATCCCAGCATGCAGTCCATGATCATGGCCATCAAGGCAGATGTCGAGAGTGGTACTGCGCTTGCAGATGCGTTAAGAAGACACCCATTGTATTTCGATGACCTGTTCTGCAACCTGGTGCACGCCGGCGAACAGGCAGGTATTCTGGAAACCTTGCTGGACAAAATCGCAACCTACAAGGAAAAAGTTGAAGCGATCAAGGGTAAGATCAAGAAAGCACTTTTTTATCCCGCCGCGGTTATTGTGGTGGCATTCGTAATTACCGCCATTTTGCTTATTTTCGTTATCCCCCAATTTCAAAGTATGTTTGAAGGATTTGGCGCGGATTTGCCAGCACTCACCTTGTTTGTAGTCGAGCTATCAAAATTATTCCAAGCTTGGTGGTGGGCAATTTTTCTTGCCATCGGCGCCGCCATATATGTATTTATCAACCTCAAGAAAAGGTCAAAAAAATTTAATCAAGCATTAGATCGTGTTGTATTAAAAGCCCCCATTTTTGGCGAAATCGTCATTAAAGCCACCATTGCGCGCTTCGCTCGCACCCTAGCCACCATGTTCGCAGCCGGTATGCCGCTGGTGGAAGCACTGGAAACCGTCGCCGACGCATGCGGTAACAGTGTCTATGGCAAAGCTATATTGCAAATGCGTGATGAAGTCGCGACCGGTACCCAAATGAATGTGTCCATGAAACAATCCGGGCTGTTCCCCAATATGGTGGTGCAAATGCTGGCGATTGGCGAAGAAACCGGCGCGGTGGATACCATGCTTTCCAAGGTTGCCGACTTTTTCGAAGAGGAAGTGGATAATATGGTCGATGGCTTAAGCTCCTTGCTGGAACCCATGATTATGGCCATCCTGGGCGTGCTCATCGGCGGCCTCGTAATCGCCATGTACCTGCCGATCTTCAAGATGGGTGAAGTGGTTTAACTATTGCTGCAAAAGGCAGTGCATCAGATATTCTATTCAAAATAACTTTTATTAATAAGCGGCCGCCCGAAAGGATGCACCGGGCGGCGACCGGCTCGCTGGACCACTTTCGTAAGTAACAGTCAAAAATATCAGTCGAACCGGTTAACCCTGACGGCATTTCGAAAATCAATCATGGCACTCTTTCATCTACTGGAAACTAACCCTTACTTCTTTATTAGTTTCGTCGCCGTTTTCAGCCTGGCCGTGGGCAGTTTTTTAAACGTGGTGATTCACCGGCTGCCGGTCATGATGCATACGGCGTGGCGGGAACAATGTACCGAATTTTTGACACCGGAAAGCAATTCAACTGACAATACGTTGACGGCGGAAAAAAAGGAAAAATATAACCTCCTGGTTCCCCGTTCGGCGTGCCCCAAGTGCGGTCATCAAATTACCGCCCTGGAAAACATCCCCGTGTTAAGCTACCTGTGGTTAAAAGGCCGATGCTCCGGCTGTCAAACTCCCATCAGCAAGCGTTATCCCATCATTGAACTCATGACCGCGTTGTTATCGGTGGTGGCCGCCTGGCAATTCGGATTTAGCTGGCAATGCCTTGCCGCGCTGAGCCTGACCTGGGCGCTGATTGCGTTAAGCGTAATTGATTTTGACCACAAGTTATTGCCGGATGATATTACGCTCTCCTTCCTTTGGATCGGCCTCGTGCTCAATCTCTTCGGCCTGTTCACTGATTCAACTTCCAGTATTATCGGCGCAATCGCCGGTTACCTCTCATTGTGGAGTGTTTACTGGGCGTTTAAACGGCTCACCGGCAAGGAAGGCATGGGATATGGCGATTTCAAGTTACTGGCCATGCTGGGCGCATGGATGGGCTGGCAATCCTTGCCGGGCATCATTTTGTTATCCTCGTTTGTGGGCGCTATTATCGGTATTTCCCTTATAGTATTCTGCGGACGTGACAAAAATATACCCATACCGTTTGGTCCTTACCTGGCCATTGCCGGATGGGTTTATCTGTTATGGGGCACACACATCACGCAGTGGTATTTTTCACTTGCCGGCATTCAGTAGTACACTGCTCTATCTCATCTGAAATAGCTTAAGCTGGTAATCATGCTCACGATAGGTCTAACCGGCGGCGTCGGTAGTGGCAAGAGTACGGTCGCCGATTTATTCAAAGCGCTCGGGGTGCCCGTTTACGACACCGATGCCATCGCGCGTGATTTGGTTGAACCGGGCCAACCGGCACTGCAGGAAATCATTAGCGTATTTGGTAACGATATCATTGACGCGAGCGGCCGCTTAAATCGGCAAAAGCTGAAACGGCAGGTGTTCAGCAATGCAGCGGACAGAAACAAACTGGAATCCATTCTCCACCCGCGGATTCGAGAATCCTTATTGGCGAAAATACAATGCTGCACCGCGAGTTACTGTGTCGCCGTCATTCCCTTGCTGGTGGAAAAACACTGGCAGGACATTGTCGACCGGGTATTGCTGGTGGATGTATCTGAAGCAACTCAAATCCAGAGAACACAACAGCGCGATAAGATATCGGAATCGCTGATCAAACGCATTATTAAAACCCAGGCAAGCCGCGATGAGCGGCTGGCCGCCGCTGACGATGTGATCGACAACAATGGAGCGCCAGACACGCTCCGAATCCAGGTAGAACAGCTCCACAAAAAATATCTCAAACTGGCGCAACAGCAGTGATTCAGTCCCGTTGCCATTCCGCGCCAGCAGACCAGAATCTGCTGGAATCGAATTGCGTTTTGATCAAAATGGGACTAAGGTTGCGTAATAATTGGCTACACTGCACAATAGGCAAATTATGGAAGCAAACGCCGCGAAATCCTTTGAAAATCAGCCAATGCACGCCCGGGTTATTCAATTTGAGCACCCTCTGAACGAACGTTACCGGTTTTTCCTGCGTCTCGAGTATCTCTTCAATTTGATGGAACATCATCTGTCCTGGGAGTCGCCCGAAAACAGCCATACCGCGCTGAGCGCTTTGCTGGACATCATCAATGTCATCAACCGCACTGACATTAAAGCGGAAACCGTCAAGGAACTTGACCGGATATGGGGAGTATTGACGCCTTTAAAAGGCAAACCGGGAATTGAAACAGGGACCTTGGATGGAATATTGTCGAACCTGAAGCAACTCAGTGCGCAATTGCGCAATATTACGGGGCCCATTGATAAAGACATAAAGGATGACGAACTGCTGAAAACTCTGCAGTTTCGCAATAACATAGCGGGCGGATTGTGTGATTTTGATATACCAGCCTACCGCTACTGGTTGCGGCAACCCGCCGGGCGCCGCCTGCGCGATCTGCAAACGTGGCAGATTCCATTCCATCCCTTAAAAACGACCATCACATGCGCCCTGGAACTGGTCCGGCAAAGCACGACTGCTGAACGGCAGGTTGCGGAAGATGGCGTGTACAAACAGTCGCTCGATCCCAAAGTGCCCTGCCAGTTAATTATCGTATCGCTGCCGGGCAATACTACGTATTTCGCGGAATTCAGCGGCAGCAAACATCGTTTCACCGTGCGTTTTCTGGATGCCACCCAAAAACACCCCATACAAACGAATCAAAGGGTGGAATTTGATTTAAGTTGCTGCAAGCTGTAATTGATCCGCTAATGATAAACACCGTCAGATGTCCCACATGTGAAAAACTGGTTGAATGGATCCCCGAAAATCCATGGCGGCCGTTTTGCAGCGAACGCTGCAAACTGATTGATCTTGGCGAATGGGCCAGCGAATCGCACCGCATTCCCGGCAAAGAAGCAGATGATTTTTCAATAGAGAATCAGGGTGAAAAGCAGAATTATTCTGACTAGTTCTATTTTGTTACATTAAATAGCCGTGTGCCGGATTATTCATTAACATAAATTAAAGTAACAAAGTAGAACTAATCTGCGCGTTTCAATTCCTTCCATAATATTTCTCACATCCGGCATCATCTTGTAAATTGCACATTACCCTTTTATCCCCAAAGATTGCTGATGCCGGCAATACCCTGCCCGCCGTGTTCGCGGCTTGTTGTAATATCCGGTATTGTCATTCCACCCAGGGCATAGACGGGCATGGCGGCATGTTCCGTCCAGTCACCGAATGTGGGCCAGCCCAACGCGGCCAGACGCGGGTGACTTTGGGTGGATTTCACCGGGGATAACACAATAAAGTCGACACCAAGGCGGTTTGCCCGCTCGATTTCACTGACACTATGGCAGGAAGCCGCCAGCCATAACGCCGGAGAGATTGGCCTTTCTTCCAATTGCATCAATCGCCGGGCCGTTAAGTGGATACCATCAGCGGGAACTTTGCCTAATATCTCCGGCGCCTCATTCATTAACACGGTCGCGTGATAACGGTGGCACAATTCAACTACCTCGTTAGCGAGCCGAATATAACGTTCGCTTTCAAGTTGTTTGGCCCGCAGTTGCAGTAGCGTAGTGCCGCTTGCCAGACGTGACTCAAGCTGATCCAGAAAATCGGGTATGTTATTGCCTGGTTCAGGTGTAATGAGATAGACCGCAGGCAGTTGCACCGCGGCAATGATGGCTTTGTTGGCCGCCGGAAAAGCAAATTGACCGAGTTCATCGGCGCTGACCCACCGGCAGTCCTGCCCTTCCCTGCCATGCGCATTGCCGTGGAATTCAAGCACCTCCCACACATCCAGCAGAACATGCTTGTCGGAATAACGAAATGGAATCCTGATGAGTGGCAAGGCGCGCAGTATATCAATACCATTTTCCTCGTGAATTTCCCGCCGCAACGCATCGGATACTGATTCACCTGGCTCAACTTTGCCGCCGGGAAATTCCCATAGGCCGCCCTGGTGCACATGAGCCGGGCGCAGCGTAATGAACACTTGCCCGGCGGGATTGCGAATCACGGCAACCACAACATGTATCAAGTCAGTCATATGCATTATTGTCCCACAAAATATAGTGCGGACCAGGGACTCTCTAATGCCAACAGATCTTTGGCCTTGAAAAGCTGGTGGAGACATGGATTTACAAAACACGCTGTTAATACTTCCCTGTAAGCTCGACGGCGGCATCCCTGCCGCCGACGGTTTTGTAAATCCATGTCTCCACCAGCTTCAGCACTCATTAAACCCTGCAAATCTCGGAGACTATGCTGTTTATAAGTAATATTTGTGGGACAGCAATGAGTCATATGACATTGAACCACGCATTCAGATGAATGCGTCAAGTGCGGTACTCGGCGTTGATCTTGACGTAGTCATAGGAAAAATCGCAGGTCCAGACATTGGCCGTTGCGCTGCCTCTACCCAATGCAACATTGATCTCAATATCAGCCGGCTGCATAGCCTGTTGCCCCAATGCTTCGGTATAAGTGGCGTCGACTCCACCGTTACTCACGATGCAAACGCCATTGAGTTCGATTTTTACTTTGCGGATATCCAGCTTGCTCACACCCGCCCTGCCCACCGCGGCCAGGATTCTTCCCCAGTTGGGGTCACTGGCGAACAACGCTGTTTTTACCAACGGAGAATGCGCGATGGTGTAAGCCACCTGCTTGCATTCATTCTCGCTCGCTCCCTGCGTCACCGTAACGTTAACCAGCTTGGTCGCGCCTTCCGCATCACGGATGATGGCCTTTGCGAGAAATTCAAACACTTCCGTTACAAGATTTAACATTCGGTTATAGTTAGGATTCCCAATTCCATCAATCAATGGCAACGAGGATTTTCCGGTAGCCATCAATACGCAGGCATCATTGGTGGAAGTGTCGCCATCAACGGTGATGCGATTAAAGGTTTTGTTAACGGCCTGCGCAAGCGTTGCTTGCAGTAATGCCGCCGGCAACGCGGCATCGGTTGCGACGTACGACAACAGTGTCGCCATGTTGGGACAGATCATACCGGCGCCTTTGGCGATACCGGTCACCGTAATCTCATGCCCATCGATCACCGCTTTCCGCGTAACGCCTTTTGGCGCCGTATCCGTTGTCATTATCGTCCTGGCCGCGGAAAGCCAGTTATCTTCCCTGAGATTGTCCAGCGCGGCCGGCAATGCTTTAACTATCTTCCCGACCGGTAAATATTGTCCGATAACTCCGGTTGAAAAAGGCAGCACCTGCTCAGCCTCACACTCAGCCAATTCAGCAATCGCATGGCAACACGCATTCGCATCATCCATGCCTTGTTGCCCGGTGCCCGCGTTGGCATTGCCCGCATTAACCAATAGATAACGTGGCGAGGCGTTTGCGAGGTTATTTTTCGCAATCACAACTGGCGCTGCACAAAATACGTTGGTAGTAAACATTGCGGCGGTTTGCGCGGTATCGCAAAGCTCGAACAACACAATATCGTCACGCCCCTTGTATCTGATCCCGGCCGCAGCGCTGCCGAGACGCACGCCGGCCACTGGTTGCATGGACGCGTATTCCCGTTGAATATCCTGTTTATCGATTTTTGTCATTGCATTCCCTATTGAAAATAAAAGCTGTTAAAAATAAAAGCTATTGAAAACGCAAATTGTTGAAATCAGAAAGAAGATGAATGCGGGACGCGTGACATTGCACCACGGCACACCATCACGCAATCATGCAAAAAAGTTTTTGCGAAAGCAATCAGAAATGAGTTGATGAAAAGCTAATTAGAGCTTGCCGTGGCACTGCTTGTATTTTTTACCGGACCCGCAGGGACAAGGTTCATTACGTCCCACTTTCCTTCCTTCACGGATAAACGGTTTTTTCTCGAGCATTGCCGGACCGCCGGATTGGCCTTGCGGCGCTGCAGCCACAGGCCCGCCGCCAGCGGCCGCGGCAACCGCGGAAGCTTCTTCATGCTGGAAACTCATCGGCGCCTGGCGCCGGCGTTGTTCTTCAACCGCTTCCACGTCTTCTTCCGCGCGCACCTGAACCCGCGAGACAATGTTGACGACTTCATGTTTGATGCGGTCAAGCATCTGGGTAAACAGCTCAAACGCTTCCCGCTTGTATTCCTGCTTGGGATTTTTTTGCGCATAACCACGCAAATGAATGCCCTGGCGCAAATGATCCATGGAACTCAGATGATCTTTCCATTGATCATCCAATACCTTTAACATCACAGCCTTCTCAAAGTGACGCATTACGCCACTACCGGCCTGCATTTCTTTTGCCTTATAAGCATCCACCAGGGTCTGTTCGATTTTTTCCCGCAATGTTTCTTCGTGTAAGGAATGATCTTCTTCCAGCCAGCGGCCAATGGGCATCCGCATACCGAATTCAGCTTCGATGGCTTTTTCCAACCCCGGTATATCCCATTGCTCATCCATGCTGTTAGGCGGAATATAGGCGCTGATCACCTCATTCAACACGTCATGCCGGATAGCATTAATGGTTTCTGAAACATCATCGGTGGCCATCAATTCGCTGCGTTGCTGATACACGACCTTGCGCTGATCATTGGCAACGTCGTCGTATTCGAGTAATTGTTTACGAATATCAAAGTTGTGACCTTCCACTTTACGCTGTGCATTCTCGATGGCCTTGGTGACCCACGGATGCTCTATAGCTTCGCCTTTTTGCATGCCGAGTTTTTGCATCAAGGCCGCTACGCGATCCGACGCGAATATCCGCATCAGGTTGTCGCGTAAAGATAGATAGAAGCGGCTGGATCCCGGATCACCCTGACGGCCGGACCGTCCACGCAACTGGTTGTCGATACGGCGTGATTCATGCCGCTCGGTGCCAATCACATGCAAGCCGCCCGAGGCAACCACTTGCTCATGCCGCCGCTGCCATTCCTGTTTCACTTTTTCGCGTGCGCCGGTGTCGGCGGCATCGATCACGGACAATTCGGCTTCGAGATTGCCGCCTAATACGATGTCAGTACCACGGCCTGCCATATTGGTCGCAATCGTCACCGCACCGGGCCGGCCCGCCTGGGCAACTATTTCCGCTTCGCGCTGATGAAACTTGGCGTTGAGCACTTCATGTTTGATGCCTGCCTTGTTCAGTAAACCGGAAAGATATTCAGACGTTTCAATTGACGCGGTACCAACGAGCACCGGTTGTTGCCGTTCACGGCAATCCTTGATGTCGGCGCAGATCGCTTCGAATTTTTCGTCGGGCGTTAAATAGACCAGGTCACTGTGATCGGACCGGGCAACCGGCTGGTTAGTGGGAATGACCACGACCTCGAGGCCGTAAATCTGCTGGAATTCGTACGCTTCCGTATCCGCTGTACCCGTCATGCCGGCGAGTTTTTTATACAGGCGGAAATAGTTCTGAAAGGTAATGGATGCCAGGGTCTGGTTTTCGTGTTGAATCCGCACACCTTCCTTGGCTTCCACCGCCTGGTGCAGGCCATCCGACCAGCGCCGGCCGGGCATGGTGCGGCCGGTAAATTCATCCACGATCACCACTTCACCGTTGGCTACGATATAGTCCACGTCCTTCTGAAACAACGAGTGCGCTCTTAACGCCGCGTTAAGATGATGCATCAACTTGATATTGGTCGCATCGTAAAGACTTTCTCCTTCCAGCAGCAAACCGGTTTCGGTCATCAGGTCTTCCACTTTTTGATGGCCTTTCTCGGTCAAATAAGCCTGCCTGGATTTTTCATCGACGTAATAATCGCCGTCGCCGACTTTCTCGCTTTCCTGGCGTTCCAGCCTTGGAATCAACTTGTTAATCTTTGTATAAAGGTCGGAACTGTCTTCGGTAGGACCGGATATAATCAGCGGTGTGCGGGCTTCATCAATGAGGATGGAATCCACTTCATCCACAATAGCGTAATGCAATTCCCTTTGCACCTTGTCTTCAGTGCTGAACGCCATATTATCGCGCAGGTAATCAAAACCGTATTCATTGTTGGTGCCATAGGTAATATCCGCTGCGTAAGCTTCCTTTTTGGCGCCATGATCCTGGCCGGATAAAATCACGCCCACCGTCAAACCCAGGAATTTATACAACCTGCCCATCCAATCCGCGTCACGCCGGGCGAGGTAGTCGTTTACAGTAACGACATGCACGCCCCTGCCTTTCAGAGCATTCAGATATACCGCAAGCGTCGCGACCAGAGTTTTACCTTCACCAGTGCGCATTTCAGCTATCTTGCCATCGTTCAATACAATGCCACCGATTAGCTGCACATCAAAATGGCGCATACCGAGAACTCGTTTCCCGGCTTCGCGCACAACGGCAAACGCTTCGGTAAAGATATCGTCCAGTGACTCGCCTTTTGCAAGCCGCCCGCGAAATTCGCTGGTTTTGGCGTGCAATTGCTCGTCGCTGAGCGTTGAAATTTCCGGCTCCAGCGCATTGATTTCCGCCACCACTTTATCCATGCGTTTGAGCAACCGTTCATTACGGCTGCCAAAAACCTTACTCAGTAATTGACTGACCATTAACTCTCACAAATTTGATTAAAAAAAGGCAGAACACACAGATCCCCGAAAAGCAGAGGATTATAACGGGGATAGCGTGAATATAGAAATGCTAACTATAGAAGAAGTTTCAATTATTGCTTAGTTTTTTTACTGATCAGTTTTTTGCACTGCGGATATATTCCATGGGATCAACAGCATCTCCATTACGCCATACCTCGAAGTGCACATGGGGACCCGTCGAACGGCCAGTGGAACCCATCAATGCCACAACCTGACCTTTTTTTACCGTTTCACCCACCTTAACCAATACTTCCTGTGCGTGACCATAGCGCGTGGCGTAGCCATTGCCATGATTTACTTCCACAAGCAATCCATAGCCGTAACGATGTCCCGCCCAGGTCACAACACCGGATGCTACTGTCACGATGTCGCTACCAAGTTTTCCTGCGAAATCAACGCCTTTATGATGCTCTTTGTGACCTGTAAATGGATCCGTGCGCAGACCGAAAAATGACGAAGTCCATCCTTTAACGATTGGTTTTCCGGCCGGCATGACTTCATCGTGAAGATTTTTGTTCATTAACATGGTTTCCAGCAAATCAAGCTGCTGCGCGCGATTCTCCAGTTGAATAGTCAATTCATTCAGACTGGCTACCAAATCGGGGGTTGAAGGTTCGTGTTCCACCAAGGATTCTTCCGGCCCACCCACCGCAGGTGGAACAGAAAAGTCAAATTCCCCACTGTCTAGTTCCGCAATTTCGATTAATCGGCTACCCAGAGCATCGAGCCGAATGACATGAGCCTGAAGTTGCGCCAAACGGCGGGACAAAGCTTCGACATTTTCTTTGGCTTTGCGAGTCGCAGTGTCAATTTGCTGACGCTGTGTAGACATTTCATGCTTCCAACTTTCTACCAACGCCCAAGGTCCAGGCTCAGAATCTTCTTTGCCCAAGTAATAACCGCCACCCAACAGCGCCACAGGCAAAATTAAGACCAAAAAGCTCAGTGCCCATACCCAGCCGCGGGACAGGCGATAAGCTGATGATTGTCCTTTCTTTTTTGGTACAAAGATAATATTCATGAACAACACTCGTATTCTGTTATGATTTGTTTTTGCGGTAATAATCTCTGGTTCACTTCTACTCTATACTACTTCAATGGTTTCGGCTGTTGCACACAATGCTTGCGAGAACTTGTTCACATTTTAGACCAATAATTGGTTGACAAATGATCAATATATTATTTATTAACTCTTTGATGGGCCGAGGAAAAAATCTTCTAGCTTAACATAACTTTTTGATTTTATAGAAAATAACCATGACAAAAACTCGCTCTATCGGGCATTTATTAAATAACGCAAATGCGGGACTGGCAAACGTCATACAGCGCAGCAAAGAATTACAGAAATTAAGCACTTATCTCAAAAACGCGGTCGATGCACCGCTCTCAGAACATATTTATGTGGCTAATATCAGGGATGTCACACTGGTAATCGGTGCGGATTCCGCTGTTTGGCATACCCGAATTAAATACCTGGGCCCAATGATCCTGGAGCAATTGAAACAGGTGCCGGGATTGGAAAATCTGCAACAGATTGAGTTTCGAATACAGCCTCTTGGATACGCTATGCCCGCGTCCAGGCGTTCAATCAATCACTTTCCGAGTGCGAGTCCATCTCACCCAATCCAAAAAGCCAAATCGTCAAACACCGGCACTCTGAAGAACGTAATACAGCGTATTTCGAAAAAGACTGTGTAAAATCTCAGTAAAGGGACGCAGCTAATTGGGGAATATTAATGAATTAAAGCGAGTTTTTGGGATGCCGATGACGATCCTCCCAATATAACCTATTGAATAAACTTTTTTGGAATTTAGTTTGGAATTTAGGTAGTCAGGATTGGTTGCGTAAATGAAATCGGCGCACTGTCAATATTGTCAAATATTGCCGTTTCCCACGCTTCGGAGTCCGCCAATAATGCGCGCAACAGGCGGTTGTTAAGTGCATGTCCTGATTTGTAACCGCTGAATTCGCCAATCAGGCTGCATCCAAGCAAATACAAATCGCCGATCGCATCCAGTACTTTGTGCTTGACGAATTCATCTTCATAGCGCAGGCCATCCTCGTTAAGCACACGATAGTCATCCATAACAATCGCATTATCCATGCTGCCACCCAGCGCAAGATCATTTGCACGCAATTGTTCGATATCGCGCATAAATCCGAATGTTCTGGCACGGCTCACTTCTTTTACAAAGGATGTACTTGAAAAATCGACACAGGTCGTTTGGGAACGATTGCGGAATACCGGATGTTCGAAGTCAATTTTGAACGATACCTTGAAGCCTTCAAACGGATCAAAGCGCGCCCATTTATCGCCATCCTCGACAATCACGGTGCGCTTGATGCGAATAAAACGCTTTGGAGCATTTTGTTCTTCAATACCGGCCGACTGCACTAAAAATACGAATGGACCGGCACTGCCATCCATAATGGGTACTTCGGGAGCACTCAGATCAATATAGGCATTATCAATTCCCAGGCCGGCAAACGCCGATAGCAAATGCTCGACGGTCGCTACCCGCACTTCACCATTTACCAGGGTGGTTGATAAACGCGTATCTCCGACATTTTCCGGCTTTGCTTCGATCTCCACGGGTGTTTCCAGATCGATCCGCCGAAATACGATACCCGTATCAACCGCAGCAGGGCGTAGAGTCAAATAGACTTTTTTCCCTGTGTGCAAACCAATGCCGGTCGCACGAATTACGTTTTTGAGTGTCCGTTGTCTAATCATTCAAAAAGTTCTTTAATACTGCAGAGTTATGGTATTTTAGCCACTAAATCGCCGAGCCGGATCCGGGATAATAGCATAGCGACCAGAATCTTCCTAGTGAACCGCTTCTCAATTCCACAATGGCAACACATTCATCTAACGCATAATAACTCTCGCGTTAGGCGACTAAAGATTGCCCGCAGAGAATTTAATCCGCCTGCCGCCGCAGAAATGCCGGGATATCGTAGTAATCCATATTACTTTCGTCCTGCGGCAGATAACCGCCGTTGCCGGCGCGCTGACGCATTACTGTCGGTTGTTTTAATTTGCCATAATCCACTTGACCATCGGCACTCTTGGCAACCAGGCCAATCGGCTTTTCGCGATGTTTTAGCGCGTGGCCGAGGCCAGTGGCAACCACGGTTACCCGAAGCTCATCTGTCATTTCCGGATCTATAACCGTACCGACCACTACAGTAGCATTCTCTGATGCAAAAGCTTTAATTGTGTTACCAACTTCTTCAAATTCGCCAATCGCCATATCCATGCCCGCAGTGATGTTCACCAGGATACCCTTGGCGCCAGCGAGATCGATGTTTTCCAGCAACGGACTTGCCACTGCGGATTCCGCCGCCTCCTGCGCCCGGCTTTCCCCCCTGGCGCTGCCCGAACCCATCATAGCCATACCCATTTCAGACATCACGGTCCGCACGTCAGCAAAGTCAACGTTGATCAATCCCGGGCGGGTGATGAGTTCCGCTATACCCTGCACGGCGCCCAGCAGCACATTGTTTGCAGCTTTGAAGGCATCCAGTAAACTTACGCTCTTGCCAAGCACCGACAACAGCCTTTCATTAGGTATGGTAATCAGGGAATCGACATATTCCGTCAATTGCTTGATGCCGTCCTCCGCCACCTGCATGCGCTTCTTGCCTTCAAACGGAAACGGTTTGGTAATAACGGCGACCGTTAATATACCCATCTCCTTCGCGATTTGAGCCACCACCGGCGCGCCGCCGGTACCGGTGCCGCCACCCATTCCAGCCGTTATAAACACCATATCTGCTCCGCGCATCACCTCCATAATGCGCTCGCGGTCTTCCAGCGCGGCCTGCCGGCCCAGATCCGGATTGGCGCCAGCGCCCAGGCCCTTGGTAATGTTGGTCCCAAGCTGCAGCACGGTTCTGGCTGATGTGTTCTTTAAAGCCTGGGCGTCGGTGTTGGCGCAAATGAAATCCACCCCATCAATATTTTGCCGCACCATGTGTTCCACCGCGTTACCGCCGCCGCCACCAACCCCAATGACCTTGATGACTGCGCCTTGTGTATAGGCATCCATTAGCTCGAACATGTCATTCACTCCTCTGATTAAACACCACTGATGGTATTAATTCGTTAAAAATTTCCCTGAAACCAGTTTTTCATGCGCTGCCACATACTTTTTGCAGCCCAATCCCCATGCCGTTCACGGCGCAACTCACTGCGTTGCTTGCTTCCATATAAGAGCAATCCCACCCCGGTTGCATAGATAGGATTTCTTACAACATCAACCAAACCACTAACATTACTTGGAACCCCCAGACGAACCGGCACATGAAACACTTCTTCGGCAAGTTCAATCACCCCTTCCATTTTTGCGCAACCGCCGGTTAAAACCACGCCGGCGGCGCACAAATCCTCAAATCCGCTGCGGCGCAATTCATTCTGCACCAGGGTCAACAATTCCTCGCAGCGCGGCTCCACGACTTCCGCCAGTGTTTGCCGCGCCAGCCGGCGTGGCGGACGGTCTCCCACGCTGGGCACCTCAATACTTTCGTCAGGATTCGCCAGCTGCGTCAGCGCGCAGGCGTACTTCTTTTTGATATCTTCCGCGTATTGCGTGGGCGTTCTTAACGCGACGGCAATATCATTGGTGATCTGGTCACCGGCGATGGGAATTACCGCGGTATGCCGTATCGCGCCCTCCGTAAACACGGCGATATCCGTCGTCCCGCCGCCGATATCAACCAGGCATACGCCCAGCTCTTTCTCATCTTCCGTTAGCACTGCATAACTGGAAGCCAGTTGCTCCAGAATAATATCGTCAACCTCAAGGCCGCAGCGCCGGACGCATTTAATAATGTTTTGCGCCGCGCTTACGGCGCCCGTGACCAGGTGCACCTTGGCCTCCAGCCGCACCCCGCACATGCCAACGGGTTCCTTGATGCCATCCTGGTCATCGATAATAAACTCCTGTGGAATCACGTGAAGCAGTCTCTGATCCGCCGGAATAGCCACAGCCTTGGCGGCGTCGATCACCCGGTCGACATCCGCCTGCGTAACCTCCTTATCGCGTATCGCAACAATCCCGTGTGAATTCAAACTCTGGATATGGCTGCCGGCAATGCCGGCAAACACGGAATCAATCTGACAACCTGCCATCAGCTCGGCTTCTTCAACAGCGCGCTGAATGGACTGCGTGGTGGACTCAATATTGACAACGACACCTTTTTTCAGCCCTTTGGAGGGGTGCGAGCCAATACCTATCACTTCGATTTCCCCATTGGGTCCAATGTCCGCGACAATCGCGCCTATTTTTGAGGTGCCGATATCCAGTCCAACCATCAAATTTTGATCCGAGCGTTTTGCCATAAAAATATCCTTGCGCGATTAACCAGCTTCTGACGCATTTTTATTATTGTTATGGTTATAGTTCTTCTTACCTTGTAACAATGCTTGCCGCTTCCACCGCACAGCAAGACCATTGGTATAACGCAGGTCGACAACCTGGATACGATCACTCTGCGGAGCAAGCGTGGCTTTATAGGCGCGCACAAAGCGCAACATCTCTGTGGCGCTTTCCGTCTCGTTACGCACTCTGCCCATCAATAACTGCAATCCGTTACTGAGCGTTACCTGCATCGCCCTTCGGTCATTCAAAGTAATATCCGTTATAGCAAGCCCCAATTCACCCGCCATTTGCGACAAGGCGTTAAAGTGTTTTATCAGCGCGCGGTGTGTTCCCGGCGGCCCGTTGACCGCAGCCAGTCCTTCGGGAAATTGTTCCGCAACCGGCGCGAATAACTCACCTTCCCGGTTTATAATTGAATCATGGTTCCATACCGCAACCGGTTGCTGTTCCGTTACCAGAATCTGCAATACATCCGGCCAGACGCGGCGGATCGACACTGCTTTTATCCAGGCGTACTGTTCGAGATTCTGCTTTAGGCCGCCGACATCCAGGCTGAAAAATCCGCCATTCAGATCCCGCAGCACCAGTCTGTTAAGCTCTTCCCTGTCCAGCCACTGCAACTCGCCGTAAACCTGGATGGTTTTAAACGGCAATGTGGCGGGCGCAAACAGGTTGTTAACGAACAATGCAACCGCCACCAGCACTAAACCCGAGGCCAGCAGTTTCAATGGCCGCCCGGAAATGAACCGCTTCAATCCCGCTTCATTCTTCTGCCGCTTGATTCTTCTTGCGCCCATGAGCTATTCCGCTAATAGTATTGCTTGCATTTTTTATAACGTGGCCTGAAGAATCCGCACCATCAATTCTTCAAAACTGATTCCGGCGGCTTTGGCGGCCATGGGAACCAGGCTATGGTCCGTCAATCCCGGCACGGTGTTCAGCTCGATCAAATAAGGATTCCCCTTCTTGTCGCACAACATATCAAGACGGCCCCAGCCCGCGGCGCCAACCCCTTTGAATGCCTTTAACGCCAGATCCTGCAGTTTCTTCTCTTCCGCTGCGCCAAGTCCGCAGGGAATGTGATAACCGGTGGTATTCGCTATATACTTCGCTTCGTAATCATAAAAATCATGCGGTGTCTCCAGGCGTATCATCGGTAATGCTTCGTCACCAAGGATCGCGATGGTGTACTCTGTTCCGGTTATCCATTGCTCGGCGAATACTTCCGAATCAAATTTTGCGGCTTTGCGGTAAGCGCCTTCCAGCTGGTCGGCGCGGGTTACCTTGGACATCCCAATGCTGGAGCCTTCGTGGGCCGGCTTGACCATTAAGGGCAGGCCATACTGCTTGACCACGGCAGCAAAATCAGTGGCGTCGTTTAACGCGCAATATCCCGGTGTCGGTAATCCCTGACCCATCCAGACATACTTGGTGCGAAGCTTGTCCATCGCCAGCGCCGATGCCATCACGCCACTGCCGGTATACGGCAATTGCAGAACCTCCAGTGCGCCTTGCATGGTTCCATCTTCACCGCCCCGGCCATGTAACGCGATAAACACCCGGTCAAAACGGCCAGCCGCCAGCACCGATAAAATGTCGTGCCCGGCGTCAATGCCGTGGGCGTCGATTTTCTGTGCGGTTAACGCTTTCAGAACGGCGTTACCGCTTTTGAGCGACACGTCCCGCTCCGCGGACAGGCCACCCATCAGCACAGCCACCTTGCCAAACATTTTTGGATCAATATTCTTTGTCATACAAGAGCCTCACCAATAATTCTGACTTCGCACTCCAGCACGATGCCGTGCTGCTGTTCCACTGTTTTAGCGACATGCGCAATCAGGTTTTCGATATCGGCCGCGGTTGCGTTTCCCGTGTTCACAATAAAATTGGCATGCTTGCCGGAAACACAGGCCCCGCCGATGCAATAACCTTTCAATCCACTCGCCTCAATCAGCCGCGCGGCATAATCGCCGGCCGGATTCTTGAACACTGACCCGGCATTGGGCTGTTGAATTGGCTGGGTATTGCCGCGCTTGTTTAAAAATTCCTTGATTTTCGCCTGGGAGATTTCACTATCACCCGCTTGCAGTGTCAGTTCCGCCGCAACAAACCATTCGTTCTTGGGACCTTTTACTGAACGATAGGCAATCGTGTAATCGGCGGGCAATCGGCGCCGGATATTACCGGTGTGATCCAGTGTTTCCACGGCGCTCACGATGTTCCAGGTTTCACCGCCAAACGCCCCGGCATTCATCGCCAGCGCGCCACCCATGGTGCCTGGAATGCCGGCCAGAAATTCCGCCCCTTGCAGAGACTGCCGCGCGCAAAACCGCGCGACCTTGGCGCAGGCCACACCGGCTTCCGCGCGCACGGTCATCTCACCAATTTTTGACAGACCGTTTAACATACCGCTGGTCGCAATCACGGTGCCGCGAATGCCGCCATCGCGGACCAGCAGGTTACTGCCCAGCCCAACCCAGGTAATGGATTCGTGTTCGTCCAACTGCGAAAAGAACATTGCAAGGTCATCGATATCCGCCGGCTGGTAATACCGGTCGACAGTACCACCTACGCGCCAGGACGTATGCCGGTTCATCGGCTCATCATGACGCAATGCACCGCGCAATCCGCTCCGCTTTTGCGCAGCCATCATTGAACCGCTCCCGATAATAGTTGCGGCAGAGTCAATGCCACATTGCCAATGTTGCCTGCCCCGGCAGTTAAGACTATATCGCCATCCTGCACGATGCCGCTCAACACATCGGGCAGATCATGCACATCTTCGACAAAAATTGGATCGATATTGCCGCGCGCGCGTATCGAACGGCTAAGCGCCCGGCCATCCGCGCCGGCAATGGGATCTTCTCCCGCCGCATAGACTTCCGTCAGCAATAACACGTCAACTTCCGACAGCACCCGCGCGAAATCATCAAACAGGTCGCGCGTCCGGGAATAACGGTGTGGCTGAAACGCCATGACCAGCCTGCGCTTCGGCCACTGCTGACGAATCGCCTTAATAGTGGCGAGCAATTCATTCGGATGATGCCCATAATCATCAATACACATTACCCTGCCGTTGGGAGTGCTCACCTCGCCATTGATTTGAAAGCGGCGCGCGATGCCCTGAAACTTTTTCAGGCCGTTTTGAATCGCTTCATTGGACACACCGCATTCCCTGGCGATCGCGATCGCCGCCAGCGCATTCAACACATTGTGCTCACCCGGCAAATTGAGATGCACGGACAGGCTTTGCGGCTTATCGGTGAACACCGCGGTGAATTCGCAGGTGGCATTGCGCTGCCGGACATCCCGCGCCTGCAGCACCGCGTCAGTGGAAAAACCATAGGTCAGCACGGGCTTGGTGATTTCATTGATGACCTGTTTCACGCCCGGATCATCAATACACAGCACCGCCAGGCCATAGAAAGGCAGATGGTGCAGAAACTCAACAAAGGTGCTGCGCAGATTATGGTAGTCCCCGCCATACGTCGCCATATGGTCAGCATCGATGTTGGTCACCACCGCCAGCATCGGCTGTAAATACAGGAACGAGGCGTCACTTTCATCCGCTTCCGCCACAAGGTAGCGGCTGGCGCCCAGCCTGGCGTGGGTACCGGCGCTGTTGAGCCGCCCGCCAATCACAAAAGTTGGGTCAAGCCCGCCCTCCGCCAGCAGGCTGGCGATCAAACTGGTGGTGGTGGTTTTGCCATGGGTGCCCGCGATGGCAATGCCATAACGGAAACGCATTAACTCAGCCAGCATCTCCGCGCGCCGCACCACAGGAATGTGCAGGTTGCGGGCTTCATAAATCTCCGGATTGGCGTCATTAACTGCTGATGAGTAAACCACGACATCACATCCGCGCACGTGCGCGGCATTATGTCCGGTATGAATCGCGGCGCCCAGTGAACGCAAGCGTTGCGTTGCGGAATTTTCTTTCAGGTCTGACCCCGATACCGAATACCCCAGATTAAGCAACACTTCGGCAATACCGCTCATACCCGAACCGCCAATGCCGATAAAATGAATCCGCTTGATCCGAGTCATTCCCACGTCTTGATAAAGGTTCTGGTCGCTTGGCATATTCAAAAATCCTTCAGGCACGCGCCGCCTCCAGGCATTTATCCGCCACCATGCGGGTGGCGTCCGGCAACGCCAGACCGCGGGCGGCCTTCGCCATCTGTTGCAGGCGCATTACTGTCATTCCCGCCAGCATTTTGTGCAGCACTTCAACCGTTAAATCCTTTTGCTGAACCAGTATCGCGGCATCGTTATCCACCAGATACTTTGCGTTCGTGGTTTGATGATCATCGACCGCATGGGGATAGGGAACCAGTATCGACGCCACGCCGGCGATGGCCAGTTCCGCGATAGTCATTGCGCCCGCCCGGCAGATCACCAGATCCGCCCAGCGGTAGGCCTCCGCCATGTCATCGATAAATGGCACCACCTTTGCCTCAACACCGCTTTGCTGATAACTCGCCCGCGCCTCGTCGATATTTTTCTTTCCGGTCTGATGCCAGACCACGGGCCGGTTCGCGGCAGCGATCCTGCTCAGTGCTGCAGGCACCACCTCGTTTAACGCCTTGGCCCCCAGGCTCCCGCCCACAACTAATATATGCAACGGATCATGAATCCCGCGTACATTTGAACCAAGCTGATACAACTGGGAAATATTGTTACGTACAGGATTCCCGGTATGAATGGCCTTGCCGGGTGCGATCGAGCTGGGAAACGCCTCCATTACCACGCTGGCTAACGGAACCAGCATGCGATTGGTCATTCCGGATATGGCGTTCTGCTCATGCACCAATAACGGCTTGCGGGCCAGCCAGGCGGCAACGCCGCCCGGACCCGTGACAAAACCACCCATGCCCAACACCGCCTGTGGTCTCAATTGCCACATCACGTTGATTCCCTGCCATAACGCGAATAAAAGCCTAACCGGCGCCAGGAACCACCCCAGCAAACCCTTGCCGCGCAAGCCGGTTACCTTGATATAGGAGATGGGAATGTTCGCTTTTGGAATCACATCCGCTTCAAGACCTCGGCGGGTTCCCAGCCAAAACACCTCAGCACCCCGCGCGCGCAATTCGTCGGCAACCGCCAACGCGGGAAATACATGGCCACCGGTGCCGCCGGCCATGATTAGTATTCTTGTGGATGCTATTTTGCCCATACGCTTCACCTGAGGACGTTAGCGCCTTTTATACGCTATACGTTTCTCTTTTCCGTGCGGTAACCGCGTTTCCGCCGCGACCGGATACTGGTGCGCGATACGCAACAGCATGGCGCAGGCTATACAGGTGGTTACCACACTGCTTCCTCCATAACTCATTAAAGGCAGCGTCAAACCCTTGGTCGGCAGCATGCCCATATTAACGCCGATATTGATCAGCGCCTGAAAACCAATCAGCAAGCCGCTGCCAAACGCCAGATAGCCGGCAAACCGGTCCTCGTGGCACAAGGCGATATGGCCAATACGAAACGCGCGGTACACAAGAATCACGAACAGGACAACAACCAGCAAGCCGCCACTTAATCCCAGCTCCTCGGAAATCACCGCAAACAGAAAATCGGTATGCGCTTCCGGCAGATAAAACAGCTTCTGGATACTGCCACCCAGGCCAACGCCAAACCATTCGCCGCGGCCAAACGCGATCAGCGCCTGAGTCAATTGAAAGCCGCTGTCAAAGGGGTCCGCCCAGGGATTCAAAAACGAGGTCAGGCGTTCGACGCGGTAGGGAGAGGTATACGCCAGCAGCGACAGCGCCATTGCCATCACCATAATCAGCACGCCAAATTGCCACAGGCGCACACCGGCAAGGAACATCATGCCCAATGCAGTAAATGCAATCACAACACCTGAACCAAAGTCCGGTTCCAGCAGCAATAACACGCCGGCAACACCCAGGATCAACATTGGCTTGAGAAATCCTTTGATGGTGGTCCTTACTTCGTCCCCCCGCCGCACCAGGTAACCGGCAATAAAAACCACGGCAAACAGCTTCATTAACTCGGACGGTTGTACTTTGAAGACACCGAAATCGATCCAGCGCATGCTGCCATTAACCGGCTTGCCCACCAGCAGCACCAACACCAGTAACACCATGCCAAACAACAGCAGAGAAGGACCAAGTTTGTTCCAATAGCCGGTCGGCACGTGTAACACGCCAAAGCTCAACACCAGCGCAACCGCAATATAAAATATTTGCCGCCAAATATAATAAAATGGCTCGCCATGCATTTTTTCCGCAATAGAGATGGACGCGGACCCCATCATCACCAGACCAATAGTCAGCAAGGCTATAACGGACGCCAGCAGCCAATAATCAACGCGATAACTTTCCCCGCCAATGGCTCTGGCCTGAAAGTATGGCTTTGCGGTCAGGATTCTTTGCATCACAATGGCAGATTCCTTACCGCTTCCATAAATACATCACCGCGATGCTGATAATCCCTGAACATGTCAAAACTGGCGCAGGCCGGAGATAAAATCACTTTCTCCCCGGCTTTGGCCAGCTTGCTCGCCCGCATAACCGCGTCATGCATATTTGCAGCTCTTTCGAGCTGCACCACGCCGGACAATACTTTTTCAATGCGATCCGCATCCTTGCCGATGAGAATCACCAGCCGCACATTGTTGGCGATGACCGCTTCGCGCAATGGTTCAAAATCAGCGCCCTTGCCGTCGCCGCCGGCGATCAATATCTTGTTGCCCGGCATGCCCGCGATGGCGGAAACCGTGGCGCCAACATTGGTGCCTTTGGAATCGTTATACCAGCTAACATCTTTCAGCACCGCGACCAGTTGCATGCGATGCGGCAACCCGGCGAAGTTACGCAACACGTGCAACATATCCTCTATGCTGATTTTCATTGCCTCTCCGAGCGCCAGCGCCGCCAATGCATTAGCCTGGTTATGACGGCCCGGCAGACTCATCTCGTCCACCGGCATTAAAGCCTTATTTCCTTTCACCAGCCAGGATGTTCCCGCGCGATGTTCAATGCCGAAATCCCGTTCTGTCGCCGGCACTCCCAGCCCAAAAGACACAACAGTGTCTTGCCGACCGCTGTCAATCTGCTTCATCATTTGCGTTCCCAACTCATCATCGCGGTTGAAAACCCGGTAGCGGCAATTGCAATAGATTTTTTGTTTTGCCGCGACATACTCCTGCATGTTGGCGTAACGGTCCATGTGATCGGCGGAAAGATTTAATATCACCGCCGCGGCGGCATTCAGATTCGGCGTCGTTTCCAGCTGAAAGCTTGACAGTTCCAGAACATAAAACGCCGGTTTTTCCACCGCCGCACTGGAAGCTGAATTGCCAACGGCGGTCTCCGGTTGCCCGGTTAAAAAATCCAGCGCTGGTATTCCGATATTGCCGCCGACTTTGACATTCAATCCAGCGTGTTCCGCCATGGCTCCCACCATCGATGTCACCGTGCTCTTACCGTTGGAACCGGTAACCGCAATGATTGGCGCATCAGCTTGGGCCGCAAACAGGGCGATATCCCCCAGTAATTGCGCACCCCGCGCCATGGCATTGGCGATGACGGATTCCTTGACCGAGACACCGGGACTTACGATAAGCCTTGTTGCCTGTTCAAAAACAAATGGTTCAAACCCGCCCAAATAACATTCCACATTAGGCGCGATACTCAACAACTGTTTCAGACAGGGAGGATCCCGGCGCGAATCCACCACCACAAAGGGTTCACCCCGCTGTACGAGATAACGCGCGCATGACAAGCCGGTTTTTCCCAGACCGACTATGACCGTCGCGCCTTTCGCGCCGGTAACCGTATTGTGATTTTCAGCCGCCATCATTACCTATGTTTGCTCCGAGGATTGTCCCTTAACGTATTTTGAGCGTCGCCAAACCAACCAAAGTCAAAATGACGGTAATAATCCAGAACCGGACAATGACCCGCGGTTCGGGCCAGCCTTTCAATTCAAAATGATGATGCAGGGGAGCCATGCGGAAGATACGCTTTCCCGTTAACTTGAATGACGCCACCTGCATAATCACGCTCAGGGTTTCCATCACGAAAACACCACCCATAATCAGCAACACCAGTTCCTGGCGCACCACAACGGCAACGACGCCCAGCGCGGCGCCCAGCGCAAGCGCGCCAACATCGCCCATAAACACCATTGCCGGGTAAGCGTTGAACCAGAGAAATCCCAAACCGGCGCCGGCGATCGCGCCGCAGAACACCACCACTTCGCCCGCGCCGCCCACAAACGGAATGCCAAGATACTCGGCGAATTTGATATGCCCGGTGGCATAAGCAATAATGCCCAGCCCCGCCGCCACCAGTACTGTTGGCATGATAGCCAGCCCATCGAGACCGTCAGTAAGATTCACGGCGTTACTGGATCCCACTATGACAAAGTAGGCAAAGACAACAAAAAACCAGCCTAACGGAATCACCACATCTTTAAAGAAAGGCACAATCAATGATGTTTCAATGGGCTGCGTTGCGGTGTGATACAGAAACAGCGCCGCGCCCAGCCCGCCCACGGTTTGCCAGAAATATTTTTCCCGGGCTTTTAATCCTTGGGATTGCTTCTTTACCAGCTTGCGGTAATCATCCACCCAGCCTACCGCGCCAAACAGCAAGGTGACGACCAGTACGACCCATACATAACGATTGGATAAGTCGCTCCAGAGCAGGGTGCTGATCGTCACCGCCACCAGTATCAGCGCGCCACCCATGGTTGGCGTGCCGGCCTTGCTCAGATGAGCCTGCGGGCCATCACTGCGCACATGCTGCCCGATCTGGTAATGGCTTAATTTTCTGATCATAACCGGGCCGACTATGAACGAAATCGCCAACGCAGTGAGTATGCCAAGAATGGCGCGCAGCGTTAAATACTGGAAAACACCGAAGCCGCTATGCAGCTGTGTCAGATAGTTGGTCAGGTAAAGTAGCATCTGCTTTTATTGTCCTTGCTGTTATGCGCCGGTCAGGCCTGTTTCACCAATGCGGCAACAACCCGCTCCATGCGCATCATGCGCGAACCTTTCACCAAAATAGTAACGTCTTCGGAAAGTTGCGGCACAACGGAGTTAACCAGCGCATCCACATCTTCAAAATGCCGGGCATTGCTCCCAAACGCCTGCGCCGCTTCCTGGCTGAAACCTCCCAGGGTAAAAACGCGATCGATGTTGAGTCTTGCCGCGTCCAATCCTGCCTGCTTATGCAACTCCAGAGTGTTTTCTCCCAATTCGCCCATATCGCCCAGCACAAGAAATTTTTTTCCTTCACAGGCGGCCAGCACCTCCAGCCCGGCCCGCAACGAATTGGGATTGGCATTGTATGTGTCGTCAATGATCCGCGCCCCGTTAATGCCCGGCTTCAATTGCAGGCGCCCGGGCACAGCGCTTAATGCCGCAATCCCTTCGGCGATAACCGGCAAAGCGACATTGGCCGCCACCGCAGCCGCGGTAGCGGCCAGCGCGTTCATAACGTTATGCCTGCCCAGCAATTTCATCACGCAACTGAATTCACCTTTGGGCGTGCGTACATTCAGCCGATTACCGTTTATGTCACCCTGCCATTGGCAACTGACATCAGCCGGTTGCTGCAAGCCAAACGTCAACTGTCTGTTGTTTCTAGCCAACTGGCGCCACAACGGCGCGAACTGATCATCCGCGTTAATAATCGCCGCGCCGTTCTTATCCAGGCCCTGATAAATCTCACCTTTGGCTTTCGCGACGCCTTCGAGGGAACCAAAACCTTCCAGATGAGCGGGCGCCGCGTTATTTATCAACGCAACATCGGGACGCGTTATATTTGTCAAATACGAAATTTCATTGGGGTGATTGGCGCCCATCTCAATTATCGCGGCCTTGTGCTGTTTGTTGATGCTTAACAAGGTTAATGGCACTCCGATGTGATTATTCAAATTACCCCTGGTCGCCAGCGTATCCCCCAGCCGGGAAAATATTGATTTGAGTATTTCCTTTACTGTCGTTTTTCCGTTACTGCCCGTGACCGCGATCACGGGTATTGTCAACTGTGAACGCCAATAAGCGCCTAACTGGCCCAGGGCCCGCAAAGTGTCCGGCACCACCAACTGCGGTAACGCACAGCGGAGCTCATGGTCGACCAGCAATGCCGCCGCTCCGGCCTTTCGGGCGTCTTCCGCAAAATCATGCGCATCAAAATTCGGCCCGCTCAGGGCGACAAACAATTCGCCGGGTTGAACTGCCCGGGAGTCCGAACTGACACCGGTAAATACCGCGTTACCGCCAATCAGCCTGGCTTGCAGCGCAGCGGCGGCGTCCGTCAAAGATATTTCGCAACCTGCCATTACTCACCACTTGAATCCTGAAGTTGTTCCAACAGGCCGGCAGTAATTGCCGCGTCACCTGCGTAAGGACGCTTTTCCTCACCAAAGATCTGGTAAGCCTCGTGCCCTTTACCGGCCACCAATACCACATCGTGTTCGCCCGCATGCGTGATCGCATGCCTGATTGCCGCGACCCGGTCATGAATCACAGTCACATCCTGCTGCCTCGAAACGCCGGCAAGTATTTGCGCGACGATATGACTTGCCGCTTCCGTGCGCGGATTATCGTCAGTAATAATCACATGATCCGCAAATTGTTCCGCCGCTGCTCCCATAACCGGACGTTTGCCCTGGTCGCGGTCACCGCCGCAGCCAAACACGCACCACAGCTGGCCATGCTTTTTAGTGTCCACGTGTTTGCGCAAGGATTGCAGCGCCTTGGCCAAAGCATCAGGCGTATGCGCGTAATCGACGACAAACAGGGTGTTGCCGCGTGGATTCGCTACGCGCTCCATACGCCCGTGAACATTCGTGAGCCGGCTGATACGCCGCAGCGCTTCTTCAAATCGCATACCCTTGGATAACAGTGCGCTGAGCACGGCCAGCAAGTTGCTGACATTGAACTGTCCCAGCAATGGCGAACTGACGATGCCGCTGCTCCAGCGGCTAATCACGTCAAAGTGTATGCCGGCGTTATCCAGCCGCACCTTGGATGCCCGGACGTCGATACCTGTATTCTGGTGTGCAACGCCATACCGCACCACTTCCAGTTTACCCTTTAGTGAATCCGCTAATTGCAGGCCAAAATCATCATCCACATTGATAACGGCGGTCTTCAGGCCGGGCAGTTCAAACAATAATTTCTTGGCATTGCCATAGGCCGCCATGTCACCGTGATAATCCAGATGGTCCCGGCTCAGGTTGGTGAATATCGCCATATCAAAGCTGACACCCGATACCCGGCCCTGCTCCAGGCCGTGCGAAGACACCTCCATCACCACATTTTTTGCCTGCTGATCGCGAAATTCCGCCAGCAACCGGTGCAGCGTGATCGCATCGGGTGTCGTGTGCGTGGCTTCCTGCAACCGGTCCACGAAACCATTACCCAGCGTGCCAATCACACAACTCGCCTCATCCGCATTCAGGGCCCTGGCCAGAAACTGGCTGCAGGAAGTTTTACCGTTGGTCCCGGTGACGCCCACCATATAAAGTTGTTTGGAGGGCTCTCCGTAAAACCGTTCCGCAATAAACCCCAATTGATGTTTAAAATTCACAACCGGGATCAGCGGCGCATGTTTGGAGAGCGAATCCAGCATCACCACATCATAATCCAAAGTATCCGCTTCCCAGAGCACCGCGCAGGCGCCGCGCTGGATGGCTTGCGCGGCATAATTCAACCCATGTTCCTTGCGCCCCGCAAGAGCGCAAAACACCTCTCCCTGCTTTAGGGTTTTGCTGTTGAGAGACAAGCCCGTTACCGGGCGATTATCCTTGTCACTGACTTTGGCGACACCTTGCAGCAACTGTTTCAAACTGACCGTATTGTTACTGTTGCTGGCCGGCATCATTGCACACCCTCCAACAGTGCGACATGCGCGCCCTGCAAAGACGGCAAGTCATCCGGCGGCACATCCAGCAAACGTAACGCGCCTGATATCACTTTGGAAAACACCGGCGCCGCGACTTCGCCACCGTAATATTCCTCACCACGCGGCTCATTCACCATGACGACCATGATCAAGCGGGGATCAGTGGCCGGCGCCATGCCGGCGAACACCGAAATATAACTGTCTTCAAGATATCCACCATTACCCGACTTCTTAACGGTGCCGGTTTTACCGGCAATTTTGTAACCCGGGACCTGCGCGTTCACCCCGGTGCCGCCTTCTTCGACCACCGATTGCATCATTTGGCGCACCTGTTTGATCGTTGTCGCGCTCAATACCGGTTCCGTCCGGTAATAACGGCTATGGTCTGTGGTTTGCTGCGTGTTGCGCACCAGACTTACCGGTTTGACCGAGCCGTCATTGGCAAACAGCGTATAGGCGCGGGCCAATTGCAGCGCCGTCACCGACATGCCGTAGCCAAAAGACAGCGTTGCTCTTTCTATCTCCCGCCAGCTGTAATGGTCCGAGAGCAATCCCGTCGATTCGCCCGGGAAACTCACTCCTGTGGTTTCACCAAATCCGGCCCCGGCAAAAATATTCCACATCATGCGCGGCTCAATCGCCAGCGCCAGTTTGCTGGCGCCTACATTACTGGACTTCTGAATAACCGTTGCAACATCAATTGCGCCATAGTTCCTGAAATCACGAATCACCTTGCGGCCCACACGATACAGACCTGGAGCCGTATCGACCACGGTTTGCGGCTCATATTTTCCCGATTCCAGAGCGGCCGCAACCGTGAAAGGCTTGACGGTTGATCCCGGCTCAAATACATCGGTTACCGCGCGATTGCGCAATACGTCCGCCAGCAACGCATCGCGGTTGTTAGGATTGTAGGCAGGCTGATTAACCATCGCCAGAATCTCGCCCGTGCGCGCATCAAGGATCACGGCGGAACCTGCTTCCGCGCGATGTTTCTGCACCGCGGCCTTCAATTCCCGGTAAGCCAGGTACTGGATCCGGCGGTCAATGGTAAGCACCACATCATTGCCGCGTTGCGGAAGCCGAACCTGCTCAACCTGCTCCACGGTTTGCCCCAAACGATCCTTGATAACACGTTTACTGCCAGGTGTACCGCGCAGCCATTCGTCCATTGCCAGCTCGACGCCTTCCTGTCCGGTATCATCGATATTGGTAAACCCAATCACATGCGCAGCAACTTCACCCGCGGGGTAATAGCGGTGATTCTCCCGGGTGAGAAATACGCCGGGAATTTTCAAGGCTTCAATGCGCTGCGCCATCTCCGGAATGACATGCCGCTTTAAATAGACAAATTCCTTGCTGGAATGACTGGCCAGTAATTGCTGCAGCACTTCAATGTCCAGGTTGAGTTCGACGCACAGGCGCACCCAGTCAGCACGGGCCTTGCTTAACTCTTTCGGATTTGCCCATACCGAATCAACCGGCGTGCTGATCGCCAGCGGCTCACCGTGACGATCCAAAATCATGCCACGGTCCGCCGGTTCGGACACTTCGCGTAAATAGCGGGCGTCCCCCTGGTGCCGGAGGAACTGTTTGCTGACGACATGCAAATCCACCGCGCGCCACACCAGCATAAAAGTAACAAAACCCAGCATAAGGGCCAACATAGCCAGGCGTTGTTTGTCTTTGGTGCTGTAGTTATCGGCTATATTCATGGTTTAATAATGGATACCGTTCCCGCAGGAGGTATCACCATCTCAAGTTCGTTACCTGCAATTTTTTCCACTCTGCCATGGGCGGCCCATGCGGCTTGCTCCAGTTGCAATTTTCCCCATTCCGTTTCCATCTCATCCTGTTGTTGTTTAAGTTTTTGCAGCGTTATAAAGGCCTGCCGGTTCTGGTGCTTGGCATAAATCACCTGAAACGCGGAAGCCATTACCACAAGCAACAACAGTAACAATACACCAAAGGTTTTACCCAGCATTGCCTGTTCCTGATTTTAAATTTTTTCCGCCACGCGCAGCACGGAACTGCGCGCCCGAGGATTCGCCGCCACTTCCTCATCCGACGCTTGTACCGGCTTGCCAACCGGTTTGAGCCTGGGATTTAATTGCGCCAGGGTGACAGGCAATCCGGCCGGGTAACTATCGCCTTTTGCCTGCTCCCGAATAAACCTCTTTACAATCCTGTCTTCCAGCGAATGAAAACTGATAATTACCAGACGCCCGCCGGTCTTTAACAGATCGGTCACCTGCGCCAGACAAGTCTTCAAATCTTCCAGTTCGTTGTTGATAAAAATCCGAATGGCCTGAAAACTCCGGGTCGCCGGATCCTTGCCGGTTTCCCATTTCGGATTGGCTTGCGCAATAATCGCCGCTAATTGTCTGGTGGTTTTAATAGGCTGAATCTCCCTGGCCTTAACAATGGCGCGCGCAATGCGCTTCGCATACCGTTCTTCACCATACTCACGCAATACTGTTGCTAACTCCTGCTCCTTTACCTGCGCAATCCATTCTGCCGCACTGCGGCCGGTCTCGGTGTCCATACGCATGTCCAGCACACCATCGCGGCGGAAACTGAATCCGCGCTCCGCGTCATCGAGCTGTGGTGACGACACACCCAGGTCAAGCAAAATACCGTCGACCGCGCCAGTCCACCCCTGTTCATCCACCTTCTGCCTGAGCATCGCGAACGAGCCTTTCGCAATAATGACCCTGGCATCCTCTTTAAATTGCAGCCTGGCCTCAGCGATAGCTTGCGGATCCTTGTCCAACACCAGCAACCGGCCTTGCGCTCCCAGGCGCCGCGCTATTTCCCTTGCATGCCCGCCGCGGCCAAACGTTCCGTCAACATATTTTCCCTGCGGCTTTATATCAAGCGCTTCTAACACCTCTTTCAGGAGCACCGGTTGATGGCTGTAGGATTCGGTCATTGGCCATCGCTATCTATAACGACAATTGCTCCAGTTCTTCGGACAGGCTGCTTTCGTTGCCTCCGTCAGCCAGCCACTCGTTTTGACGGTCACTCCAGCGCGCTTCGTCCCAAAGTTCAAACTTGTTGCCGACGCCGATTAGCACGACCCGTTTGTCCAGCTTGGCGAACTCGCGCAGGGAGGGCGGCAGAAGTAACCGGCCATTCGTATCCATATCCAGTTCCGAGGCATAACCAATGATCAGCCGCTGCAGATCGCGGGCTTTTTTGTTCATATTGGAAAGCTTCATGACTTTGCGTTGCACGGGACCCCACTCGTGCAACGGATAGAGCATCAGGCACACATCCGGATGCACCGTGGCGCAAAATTTCCCACTGCAGCTCTCGCTCAGATAGGTACGGTAGCGTGTCGGTATCGCTAACCGGCCTTTCGCATCCAGATTGATCGAAGTATGCCCACTTAACAAGCAAAAAATCCCCTAACTGGTCACAATTACCCATGGAATTCCAGAAAAGTCCACTTTTCCCCACATTACTACACTATAGGAATTAAACTATCATAGTGTCAAGATAAATATCCACAAAAAGAGGGAAGTTTCTTCTTGCTATGACAATGACTTACGAGAAAGTGGCGGGGAATTATGCAGCACATTGAACGGTAAATAACCTTAGTTACAGCCTGTTAAATACCTAACTTAAAGTAACACTTTAAGTTAATTAGCACTTGCTAATTAAATCTGCTCTGGTTTGATGCTTTGGCGGACAATAATGATTAAAACTTACCCGACTGGAGCGCAAACAGTGGCGAATGCGTGTAATTTATAGTCAATTACTTGGGATTTTAACTGTGAAACACTCCCGTGGAACACCCAGGAAAAGACTAAGACAAACAAAAAAGGAGGGAGTCAGCCTATAAGCCGGGTTCTGTCGTGAACAGTCATTCATCTGGATATACGTCACCGCATATCTCAAGCAACCTACCCGGGAACCGATGCGGACCACATCGTTCGCGACGCGAATGTTCCCCTATTTGGTCTTGCTCCGGGTGGGGTTTACCATGCCGTCGCGTGTTACCACCGACGCGGTGCGCTCTTACCGCACCATTTCACCCTTACCGGCGCCCGAAGGCGCTTAGGCGGTATGTTTTCTGTTGCACTGGCCGTGGACTCACGCCCCCCAGGTGTTACCTGGCACCCTGTCCTGTGGAGCCCGGACTTTCCTCCCTATTCCGAAGAATAGCGCGACTGTTCAGCCGACTCCCAAGCTCTTATATATGTGACTATCTGCAAAAAGCAAGCGCTTGATAGTCTTTAGCGAGCACCTTTTAGTTCCAGCGCACGCTCATACAGCTGATTCTTTTTGATACCCGTAATTTTCGATGCAATTGAAGCCGCGGTTTTAACCGGCATCGCTTCCAGCAAGATACCCAACAAACGAACCTGCTCCTCGTCGCCAACCAATCTGGTTTCCGCCCCGTGAACCAAAATGACAAATTCCCCTTTTTGCTGGTTAGCGTCACGCTCAACGATATCCAGTATTTCAGCCAGCGGCGCGCGCAGGACTGTCTCATATGTTTTGGTCAATTCCCGGGTAATTACCGCGGGACGCCCGGGGCCGAAAATAACTGTCAAATCCCGCAATGAATCCAGTATGCGATGAGGCGCCTCGTAAAAAATCAGGGTCCGCGTTTCACTTGCCAATTCTTGCAAGCGATTTTTACGCGCCTGTGTTTTTGCCGGTAAAAATCCTTCAAAACAAAAACGGTCACTCGGTAAACCGGATACCGACAACGCGCTGATGGATGCGCTGGGTCCGGGAATAGGCGCCACGGGGATAGAATGCTGAATCGCAAGATTGACAAGCCAGTAGCCCGGGTCGCTAATTAACGGCGTGCCTGCATCGGAAATGAGGGCGAGATCAACGCCTTGTTGCAGTTTTTCTACCAATTTAATGGAATTTTCTTTCTCATTGTGGTCATGTAAAACGTAAGCAGGTGATGTAATATTGTAATGCTGGAACAACTTGGCGCTATGGCGCGAATCTTCCACAACGATCAAATCCACCTGCCGTAGTATCTCAACCGCGCGATAGGTTATATCACCAAGATTACCGATTGGCGTGGCAACGATATATAAGGTTCCATTTTGAGCGGAATTTGTCATGAAACAATAGCCTATGACTTGAGGATCCACCGGTCAATGTTAATATTGTAAATGACCGCCGCCAATTGCATTCCGGCACAGGCTTGTTAACTTGAAATTACCAGCAATGGTTTTTGAATCCAAACCCTGAAATTGATGAATACACATGATGACTAACCATTCCCCTTTATCTTATTCAAATTTGTTCACCTGCAAACCGGTTCGCGCTGGAATTGCCGCTCTCCTGTTGATAATAATCGCCTCATGTGGCGGGGCTCCCGCCAGGCCGCCTGAACCTGCTCCGGCCGGGGAACGTCCCACAGGCTTTCCCTCAACCATACTGCGCCCGGGAGCATCACCAGCGGTGCCCGTGACAGCGCCCACTGAAATCGAAACCCAGCAACGATATGAAAATCCGGCGAAAGACTTGATCAAAATCGGCCGTTATCTGGATGCCGCGCTCTTGTTATCCGAATTGGCAGCCAGCGTCGAGTCTCCGCAACGGCAGGAATACCAGTTACAAATTGCGTCCCTGCTTTTACAGGGCAACTACCTGTTGCAAGCCGAACAAATCCTGAATGAAATCAATGTTGCCAATCTGGACAACAGTTTTCATATCCGCAAGACATTATTGACAGCGCAACTTTCACTGGCAAACCAGCATCCGGATATGGCCGTCACGCAATTGAACTCCATTTCCGGGCTGATTAAAAATGCGCGCCCGGAATTGCAGAAGGACTTTTACAACAAACAGATTGACGCGTTTTATGCAAAAAAAGACTATGCCGGTTCCGCGATTGCGCGTCAGTCGCTAAACACTCTGATTAACGATGAAGCGCAAATTCTGGAAAACCAGGAAATCATATTAAGGGACTTGCAGGAACTTGGCGCTTCGGAAATTTCCGCGCTCACGAATAAACCGTTTGATAAAACCATGCAAGGCTGGATAACGCTTGCCTATATTGCCAAAACCGCAGGTGATGAACAGCAGGCTCAACAGCAAATTGACCAATGGATGGAAAAATTTCCTGATCATCCAGTTAACTTATCCATTCTTAAAACCATCATTGGCCAGCAGCCGGAGGCGTTAGGCCGGCCGGCAAAAATTGCTTTGATCCTCCCGCTCAAGGGCCGCTTTGGCAAAGCCGCGCAAGCGGTACAGGATGGTTTCCTTGCTACCTATTACAGCCAGAAAGACGATGCGCACAGACCGGTTCTAAAAATATATGACGAAGGGGACGATCCCCGGCAAATTCAGGCGATTTATCAACAAGCGATAAATGATGGCGCTGAATTTGTCGTGGGACCATTGAACAAGGATTCGGTAAACACATTGATTCAACAGAGCGAATTTCCGGCGCCGGTATTGGCTTTGAATTACAGCGAAACCGCGCAAGCTCCTAACGGTAATTTTTTTCAAATGAGCCTCTCCCCCGAACAGGAAGCAAAACAAGTGGCGGAACACGCCTGGCTAGATGGACATCACAAAGCGGCGGTTATAATTCCTAATACCGCCTGGGGAGAACGAGTGTTCGCGGCTTTCCGGGAACGCTGGGAAGAACTGGGTGGAGAAGTTGTCGAACATCAAACCTATGACGCCCAAAAAAGCGACTATGGTTTACCTATCAAGAAGTTACTGAATCTGGATGAAAGCGAGAAACGCGCCGATGACCTTAAACGGGTGGTGAATACGAATTTTGAATTTGAATCCAGGCGCCGCAAGGATGTGGATATGATATTTATGGGAGCTTTTTCACGGCAAGGGCGCCTGTTAAGGCCGCAATTACGCTTCCACCGGGCAGCGGAAATTCCCGTTTATGCGACCTCTCATGTATATAGCGGCACGTTGCAACCCAACATGGACCGGGACATGAACGATGTGAAATTCAGCGACATGCCATGGACATTGAGTCATAGTAAGAGCAATAACGAACTGAAATCACGGATTGAAAAACTCTGGCCGGATTCCAGCCAGCGCTATATGCGCATGTATGCGCTGGGCATTGATGCATTTAACGTTATTTCAGAGCTGAACCGAATGCGCCGCAATCAATTTTCTTCATATCAGGGTGAAACCGGTTTACTCTATCTGGACGTTAACAACCGGCTGCTTCGACGCCTGGTGTGGGCAGAGTTTGTCGACGGCAAACCCCGCATCCTTGACAAATTCTAGCCATGAATTTGTTTTCCGGATCAGCTGATACCGCCGCCACGCTTGGCCAGCGTGCTGAAGACGCGGCATTGCGATTCCTGCAATCCCGGGGCATGCATTTGATAGAAAGGAACTATCGCTGCAAGCTTGGCGAAATTGATTTAATTATGCAGCAGAATCAAGAGCTGGTTTTTGTGGAGGTACGCTATCGCAGCGGAATCCGGTTTGGTGACGGGGCCGAATCAGTGAACTTTCGCAAGCAGCAGAAAATCATCAGGTGCGCCGAGTATTTTTTACAACACCATCGGCAATATACACTGATTCCCTGCCGCATCGACGTTGTGTCTGTTACCATGCAACAAAAATCCATGGGAAAAAAATCCGTCGAACAAGGCCAGGCAATCGACTGGATTCCCAACGCTATTCAGGCTTGATCAGATATGTACGGCAAAACAATATTACAATTCTATCGCCTTTGTCCGCCGGCGTTTTTCCCGGCCGCTGTACTGCTGGTTCTACTGCTCCTGGCATCGTGCTCGGTATTACCCGACAGGCGCGATACCAACACCATCGTGAAGGATGAAAACATAGAATCCAAAGCCACAAACACCTTGTATGGTGACACCAGCATTAACAAGAAAATTCACGTGAATGTCACCAGCTTTAACGGGATCGTGCTGCTATCCGGCGAAGCACTTTCCGAAGAGCTGCGTCAAAAAGTCATTGACATCGTGCGGAATATTCCTGATGTGCGGCGTGTTCACAGCGAACTGGTTGTGGCGGACCTGACGTCATTTGAAGCCAGATCCGGCGACTCCTGGATTACCTCCAAAGTAAAATCGCAATTGATGAAAAACAAGCAACTGGAAACCAACTATATAAAGGTCGTCACGGAAAACGACATTGTTTACCTCATGGGGCTGGTGACGGAAAAAGAAGCGGCAATCGCTGCGGAAGTGGCGCGAAATGTCACAGGCGTCCAAAGTGTCGTCACCATGTTTGAATACATTCCCGAACCGGCAGCACCGGCGCCTGCAAAATAACAATACAGCCGGACAATTCCATCATCCTCGATAATCGGCCAGTTATTCCTTTCCCATTGCGGGATCGAAAACTATTGGGGATGTTTGTGATCTCTCAAATATCATTGCGCAATATCATAAACCTTCGCAGTTGAAGTGGTATAATCTTTAAAATTTTTTTTTCGAACCAGCAATTGTTGAAATCTCGCGTTTGGAAAGCATATCGTACTGACCCGTTTGATTGGACCAATTAAACATCATGTCTGGCAACTCAATCCTGTCTAAACTCGCGCCTCTCGTTATTGCATTTGCGTTGATAAACGCCTGCGGGACCAATCCGGTAACCGGTAAAACCGAACTGCAGCTGGTATCGGAAAGCCAGGAAATTTCTATAGGCCAGGAAAATTACCTGCCATCGCAGCAATCACAGGGCGGCGTCTACGTAATCGACAAGGAATTGAGTCGATATGTGAACGCGGTGGGTCAAAAACTCGCGGCGGTCAGCGATCGTCCCGAATTGCCGTATGAATTTGTCGTACTCAATAATCCGGTACCCAATGCCTGGGCATTGCCTGGCGGCAAGATAGCGGTGAACCGGGGATTGTTACTGGAGTTGAATAGCGAAGCGGAGCTGGCGGCGGTGCTGGGCCACGAAATTGTTCACGCAGCGGCGCGTCATGGCGCAAAAAGTATGGAACGGGGCATGCTGCTCAATGCCGGCATTGTGGGACTGGGTATCGCTACCAGTGGAGAAGACAACGCGGAACTGATCGTTGGCGCTGCCGCACTTGGCAGCCAGCTGATCAGTCAAAAATACGGCCGCGATGCCGAACTGGAGTCCGATCTTTATGGCATGAAATATATGGCAAAAGCGGGATACGACCCAGCCGCCGCGATCAAACTGCAGGAAACTTTTGTCAAGTTGTCTGCTGGCAGGCAATCCAACTGGCTGGAAGGCTTATTTGCCAGCCACCCGCCTTCACAGGAGCGCGTCGACGCCAACAAAGCCACCGCCCGGCAACTCAATGTAAAAGGTGTTCGCAATGAAGATATTTACCAACAGAGAATTGCCCATCTTATAAAAACCAAACCCGCTTACGATCAGCTTGAACAGGCAAAAACAGCGGTTAAGGAAAATAATCCACAGAAAGCAATGGCACTGACCGATAGCGCATTAAAAATCGAACCCAGAGAGGCGCTGTTTTATGCGTTGAAAGGCGATATCCACTACTACGAAAAACGATTTGCTGAGGCTGAAAAATCATTTACCACCGCTATTAATTACAATCCCGAATTTTTTCTGTTTTACCTGGAACGCGGCCTGACTCACGAAAAACTAACCCAAAACACACTGGCCAAACAGGATTTGCAAAAAAGCATTGCGTTGTTACCCACCGCCCCGGCTTATCACGCGCTGGGAACCATCGCGGAAAAAGAAAACGACTTGCAGGCGGCGAAGGAGTACTATGGAAAAGCGGCGGATTCCAAGTCCGAAGCGGGACAAAAGTCGGCGCTGGCCTATACGCGCCTCGATTTACCCGCTAATCCTTCCAGATATATTGCCTATCAGGGCGGCGCTGACCGCGCGGGTAATGTGGTTATCGAACTTAAAAACCGCTCACTTGTGCCGGTGAAAAATTTGCGGCTCACCGTGAATCTGTATGCGGAAAGCGGCAGCCGGATATTTCAGAAAGATTTCCAAATGACGCAAACAATTAAACCCGGCGCCCAGGTCAGTTTAACTACGGGTGTTCCCGCCAGCGCGCTGGGCAAAGCCGGCAAAGTTCAGGTGAATTTCACCGGCGCCCAAATTGTGGAATAGCATGACTTGCTTCTCTACCGTTCGACAGCTGCATTGATTGTTATTTTGATAAATCCAATAACAATTGATTCAGCCGGCTGACAAACGCCGCCGGGTCATCCAGTTGCCCGCCCTCCGCCAATAACGCCTGATCAAACAATATAAATGTCATATCCGTGAACCGTCCGCTGTCTTTTTCGTCTTTTAACTTCTGCATCAGGGGATGTTGCGGATTCAATTCCAGGATGGGCTTGGAAGCGGGTATCGATTGCCCGGCCTGTTTCAATATGCGCTCCAGGTTGGCGCTCATGTCGTAGGTGTCCTTTACCAGGCATGCCGGTGAATTCGTCAAACGATGCGTAAGCCGCACGTCTTTAACCTGCTCGCCCAGCGTGTCCTTCATTTGCGCTATGATACCCTGAAATTCCTTACCGGCTTCCTGCTGTTCTTTTTTCTCTTCCTCGCCTTCCAGTTTACCGAGATCCAGCTCGCCTTTAGTGATGCTGACAAGCTGCTTGCCTTCGTATTCCATTAACGAACTCACCAGCCATTCATCTACGGAGTCGGATAACATTAATACTTCCACACCCTTTTTGCGGAAGATTTCCAGATGCGGGCTGTTTTTGGCGGACGCAAAACTGTCGGCGGTAATATAATAGATGCCGTCCTGCCCCTCTTTCACACGGCTCATATAGTCTGCAAGCGACACGTTTTGCTCTTTTGTATCGGTATGCGTTGATGCAAACCGCAACAAGCCGCCAATTTTATCCTTATTGGCAAAATCCTCACCCGGCCCTTCTTTCAGGACACGGCCAAACTCGTTCCAGATGGTCTGATATTTGGCGGGATCGTTTTTGGCGACATCTTCCAGCAAGCCCAGCACTTTTTTAACCGAGGCAGAGCGGATATTATCAATGACTTTATTTTGCTGCAGAATTTCCCGGGATACATTTAACGGCAGATCGTCCGAGTCCACCAGCCCCCGGACAAACCGCAAGTAGTTTGGCATAATGTGCTTGGCGTCATCCATAATGAATACCCGGCGCACATACAGCTTGATCCCATGCCGGCTTTCCCGGTCCCACAGATCAAACGGCGCGCGGGAAGGGATATAAAATAGCGAAGTGTATTCATATTTGCCTTCCACCCGGTTATGAGTATACGCAATAGGTTCCTCAAAATCATGGGCCACATGTTTGTAGAATTCTTTATATTCTTCGTCGGTGATATCGTTCTTGGAACGCGCCCATAACGCAGAAGCTTGATTAACGACCTCCTCTTCTCCTTTACTGGTTTTCTTTTCTTTCTCATCATAGCTTTCCTTCGCCATGTAAATCGGCAAGGTTATGTGATCCGAGTATTTGCGGATAATATTCCGCAACGTAAATCCGTTGAGAAATTCGTCCTCGTCTTCACGAAGATGTAAAATCACATCGGTGCCTCGTGTAGCCTTGCCCACATTCTCAATGGAATAATCACCTTCCCCTGCAGACTCCCAACGCACCCCTTTGTCTGCAGTTTCGCCCGCTTTGCGCGTCAAAATAACGACTTTATCCGCCACGATGAAAGATGAGTAGAACCCGACGCCGAACTGGCCGATCAAATGAGCGTCCTTGGCCTGATCGCCGGTTAATGATTCAAAAAATTCCTTGGTGCCGGATTTAGCAATAGTCCCGATGTTATCCATCACTTCCTGACGCGTCATGCCGATGCCGTTATCAGATACCGTAATGGTTCTGGCATCCTTGTCGTAATCAACGCGAATCTTGAGTTCGGAGTCCTTGCCGTACAGGGAATCATTGGATAACGCCTCAAAACGCAGCTTGTCAGCGGCATCAGAAGCATTGGAAATCAGTTCGCGCAGAAATATCTCCTTGTTGCTATACAGCGAATGGATCATTAATTTGAGGAGATGTTTTACCTCTGTCTGAAATCCTAGTGTTTCTTTTTGTCCTGTTATATCTTGCGCTTCAACAGTCATGACTTGCTCCCGCTTGTTGATTGATCTGAACTATTAACTCAGGATTTTGGATGAAATGGGCATCAGTTTTTGCACTTATATAGGCGCGGCCTGCAAAAAATCAAGGGTGTAGCAGTAAAGCCGGAGAAATTTCCGATAAAACAATCAGATGCGCAAATCACAAAGAGGAAGGATCTTACAGGATGCCGGGCCATCCGCCAAAGCAGGTTACCCGGAGTGGCGCCAGGATCGCGGAAATTATTTAATGCACGGCGTTCGTCAGGCGAAAATAATCCCGGCAGCTCTTTTTCACTCCCAGATTGCATGCCTGGAGGTAGGCGACTTCCGCCTGCTTTGATTGGCCCAGTAATTCATAGGTGTAGCCGCAATTATTGTGCGCCAGACCCAGCCCGGGACTAAGCTGAATCGCGCGGTTGCAGTCATCCAGCGCCGTAGATAACAATCCCAGCTCGGCACGCGCTCCGGAACGGTTAACGTAGGCCATGGCGTTACCGGGATCAAGGTCAATCGCCTTGGTGGAAATTTCCTCGACGGCGCGCCAGTCTTTTTCATTAAATTTCTGAAAACTGCGGTTCAATAATTCCTTTACCTCTTTTTGCGTATCACCCGTGACTGCGCGTTCAAACACCGCCACCGTGTCACACGCGGGTTGGTATTTCAATTCGCAGGCAATTTTATAATCCTGCCTGGCTTTTGTGAGTGAACCGGCCAGCTCATATGCATAAGCCCGGTTGTTATGCGCCATGGCGTTGCGCGGCGCAAGTTCCACCGCCTTGTTGGCGTCGCTGATCGCCTCGTCCAGCATGCCTTTTTCGGCATAGGCCCAGGAGCGATTTATGTAGGCTATTGGATCAACGGGATTAATACCAATTGCCGCTGAAGCGGACTGGATTGCCGCATCCCAGTTGCCCTCTTTTACGAGTTGTTCAAAACTTTTATGCACCAGTTCATTGGCTTTTGCCCTGGTCTGTTCGGGATTTTCCATTGTAACCATTTGCGCGGCGGCTGCCGGAGCGGCAACACCGCCACTCAGTGACTTTTTGAGATCTTCCACCGCTTTCTGGTAACCGTCTTTAAAGCCAATCTTGTATTGAACCGCATTTACATCACGCGTTTGATCCACACCGCCTGTATCCTCCTGCATTTCCGCGGACCTGGTGTTAAGCAGGATTTGTTTGATCTTGTCTGGCTCCTGACTGGAATCAGCAGCAAGAACAGTTGGCGCAAAATAAATCCCGCCGATACCAAAAACAAAAAGAAAAAATGTTCTCAACTTCATTGCACACTCCGCTCGATGATGTTGTTATTCGTGAAAACAGGCTTTAATTTTTGAGGCACTACCGGATGAGAAGAACACCTGCCTGCGAATCTTTTGTACAGTTTTATTATGAGGTTTTAGCACTATCCAAGCTTAATGTTCAACCTATCTCCCTAATCTACGGAGCATTATGGCACAATTTTTTTTGAATTTGCGAACTATATAGCGCTTCTATCAACGCCCTTATTTACAAATAATATTTCCTGATAATCGGGCACTCTATAACAATTTACCCGCCAACCGGCTAACCTTCGAATACCATATGGGCGTTAATCGCGCCGGACGCTTATAGATTTTTTCGTTATACATCTATAGCCATCAACTTACGCTTCATGCAATCCGTGACGGCAACCTACCGTCCTGAAAAGCACACCAATGCATGTGCGCTATTTAATGAATATTTTAGAGAT
>JAKEGK010000239.1 GCA_022627515.1 Gammaproteobacteria bacterium | reverse complement strand
TTTTCGGGGATGAGAGAACGATACATCGCCTTACCATTGCTTTAGCAATGAATAGATAAGTAAAAAGTAGTTTTACGACACCCTCCTTGAGGGAGAGGGCCGGGGTGAGGGTGTAAGCGCTTGAAAATTTTACCCTCCCCCTAACCCCCTCCCTGAAACGGAGGGGAAAATTTATAATTAATCAGAGATTCCTTAACAAATCCCCAGTTTGCAGATTTCAAGCGGCGCGCATTGGTTGAAACACTTCCCGCAGTTTTCATTGTCGTTATAAATATCAATTTCACAACCGTTGGAAGGATCCTTGTCACAGTCAGCGAATTTTTTGTTGCAGGATTTTACGCTGACTACACCACCCGGATTGCACGATCCGATGCCATTGGGTATTTCGACGTTTTGGACTTCATCAATCTTGCCATTGCAATTGTTATCAATGTTATCGCAAAGCTCCACCGCTCCCGGATAAACGCTGGCGCTGTTGTCATTGCAGTCTTTCACCGCGATGACTCCATCTTTATCCGCATCCTGGCATTCCGCGAGTTCCGGTGACTGTATGCATTTAGACATGATTTCCTCGGCCGAAGTTGGCGGTTGCGCCGTGCTTGCCGCGGCGCCGCCTTTGTCACAAAAGGCAACTTCGCCGAGGTCACTGATGCCCCCGCCTTGAACAAGGACGTTATAGGATTCATGAACCAGTTTACCGTTGATAACATAGTTAAGATTAAAGGTGCCTGCCGGCACATTTTCCAGCATGAATCTGCCGTCTTGCCCCAGAAACACCATAAACTGACGCCCGGGTATGAAAACCTGCATGGCGACATACCCGCCTTGCGAGCAATAGTTCACTTGCCCCTTGATCGTGCCAGTGGTTGGCTTTTTCGCGCCGAAAATCAAAGGTGAAATCACCAGCAGCAGAATACCTGTCAGGAGGGTGAGGTTACGCGTTTTCCACATCATATTTATCCACTTCAAAATTGTTTATTTAAAGAGTGATTAAATCTTGAATCTTTACTTCATGATTGACCACATCAGGTACAACCGGATTTACTGTCCAGCAGGTGTTGATTCAATCAGGCCTGCTTAAAAATGTTTGTTTAAAACGTTCGTTGATTAAGTTGGCCAACCAATGCTGATTGGCAAAAGTGTCCAGCATTTTATTCAGCGGGGTAACATCTGTCCACCTCAATTACCCCAAAGCCGTAAAACCGCCGGTATTGGGCCTGTAACAGATGACGGTTTTGCCGTATTCACCTCAAAGTGGCGCAAAGCAGCAACAACACCGCGCGCATCGAATAATGATGCTTAAAGTTTCACCGGCAGCAAATCCGGTTCACACAATTACCTGCTGGGTATAATCCCCTGCGAGATCAGTACTTCAACATTCATCCAGAGCCCGTTTTCGTCAAACAGCGTCTGGATACTTGCCAGATGCTGGTTTTTAAATTCAACCTGCGTCTTTTCATCCAGGCGCTGCACCAGCCCACGCATACCGCTGTTCCAGACAACGGCCCACCACTCATCAACACTTTGCAAATGATAACCCACCTGCGCAACTTCGATGCTTGCCGATCCAAGACCGGCGCTGCGCATCAGTTCCAGGCAAACATCCGGGTCCGACAAACGGCGGCTGGCGAATGGCGGATTATTCATTTCAACACCGCGCGCTTCCAATTGTTCGACAAACAGGTTGGCCATGGGATCAAAAGTGGCAGCGGAAAAACTGGTAAACAGGACTTTACCTCCCGCTTTCGTGACCCGCACCCACTCGTTTAACGCTTTGCTCATATCCGGCAGAAAAAACAATCCGAACGAACAGACGCTGTGATCAAAATAATTCCGGCGGAATTCCAGCGCATCCGCATCCATGTGGAACTGATCGATGTTGGTCAGACCCATGCGCCGCGCGTTCTCCAATGCCTTATCCACCATCGCCTGTGATAAATCAATTGCCATGACACGGCCATCCGACTTGACCGCCTGGGCGCAGGCGATCGCCACCGCGCCGGCGCCGGTGGCGATATCCAGAATTTTTTGTCCCGGGCGGGGCCGCAGAGTCTTAACAACACGATCAGCGGCAAACACGAAAAACCGCAATGCGGCATGATCGTAACCGGACGCGATAGTATCGAAAACGCCGATCACCCGTTGCTTGTGCTGTTGCGCGGTTTCATCCGTCATTGACTGAAGGCAGGCTCATTAAAATAGCTGATGGTGCGTTTTTCTTCATAAGCTTGTTTTTGAAATCTGGAACTATAGTAGAGTGTTCTGTGCAACCAGTTGCCGTGGGAATCAACTAATTGATAATCATATTTGACTTGCTCGGGAATCGCCTGATTGAATATGCTTGAATCCCTGACTTCCCTGTTTTCCTCAAGCAGCAGCCACAACTCGTCATAGCGGTAGCCGGTCACATGAAACAGGCGGTTGTTATGCGCATTATAACTTTCCACGGCTTTCAATAATCCATTGTCATAATAGTGATAACGATAACCTCCGAGGCCGGCCATCTCTTGCGTGTCTTGATTAACAACCGATGACGAGGTAACGCCATCCACGGTCCGGATAAAATACATTTCTCCCAGCCCGTTATTTATATCGCCCTTATTGCTCCAGACGAGTTCGCCCTGTTGACTGAATCCGGCGTATCCCGGCAGTTCGATTTTTTCCACCGGCGATTGGATGTCATACCAGCCGTTTAGCGTCGTTTGCCTGCTGCGCTTCACCCGGAAGGTGTCATTGTTTGTATGATCCCTGTAATCGACGCGGATCAACTCGCCGTTCTCATAAATATAGTCACTGCTGCGCCAGGCTTTTTTATCAAGCAGGGAAACGACACGCGCCAGCGTTTGGTCACTTTCATTATATTCATAGACAGTTGCAAATTCCGGCTCCGATTTAGCGGCCAGCCGTTGTTTGCGCGTCAAGCGCCCCTGCGGGTTGAACCAAAGACTCCAGCCATCACTCGCTATTTCACCAGCGCCGGCAGGAACAGGATGTATTACAAGTTGTTCCACCGGCCCTTTCAAACCGTAATAACTCTTGTGGGTTTCATCGTGCCATTGCAGCAGGCTGCCGCGGCTTTCAAAACTGATATTTTCCGCGGCAGGCCGGGCAGGTTTTTCTACAGCGGTTTTATCCAGCTCCGCGCATGACGAGATGATCAGCAGAAACAGAAAAACGGTCAGCCAGCAAGTAACGCGTTCGAAATCCTGTTTACTTGCGGATGCCATAGCCTTTCTCGAGCAAATACAAACAGAAACTGAATAAAGCAACAATAAATATCACGATGATAATGTAAGAAGTGAAAACGTTGATATCGGAAGTCCCCAACACTCCGTAGCGGAACGCATTCACCATATACAGAATCGGATTCACCAGCGACACGTTTTGCCAGAACTCCGGCAGCAACGAGATGGTATAAAAAATCCCGCCCAGATAGGTCAGCGGGGTCAACACAAAGGTGGGAATAATGGAAATGTCATCAAAGCTCCTGGCGAACACCGCATTAATGAATCCGCCCAATGAAAACAAAATGGCGGTTAACACCGCAATGGACAACACCACCCAGAAATTCTGGATACCAGTATGTGAAAAAAACATCGCCACCACGCTCACCGCGACGCCGCAGGATATGCCGCGCGCCACGCCGCCGGCGATAAAACCCACCAGGATAATGTAATTCGGCACGGGGGATACCAGCATCTCTTCGATGTTTCTCTGAAATTTGGCGCTGTAAAAGGAAGACACCACGTTGGCATAGGAGTTGGTGATGACCGACATCAAAATCAACCCGGGAATGATATAGTCAATGTAGCGGTGGCCATCCATGTCGCCGATTTGCCTGCCGATCAAGTTGCCGAAGATCACAAAATACAGGGCCGTGGTGATCATCGCCGGTAATATGGTCTGGATCCAGATCCGGCTGAAGCGGCGGATTTCCTTGATCAGGATGGTTTGAAAAGCAACGTACTGTTCACGCAGCGTCATTATTTTTTACCATGCCAACGCGTGCTTCGCTTTCGGTGACCAGGTGCAAGAACAACTGCTCCAGCCGGTTGGTTTTGTTGCGCAGGCTTTTGATATGGATATTGTGCCGGGTAAATTCATCGAAAAGTATATTGCAGCTGTGGGTCTTATCGCTCTCCACTTCAACGGTGGTTTCATCGATAGGCGTAATGCGGAATCCCTCGACCGCCGGAAAATCCGTTGTCTCCTTTTCCAGATCAAAGATAAAGGTTTCAAAATTCAGCTGCCTTAATAAAGCGCGCATGGAAGTATTTTCGATTAACTGCCCATGATCGATAATCGCAATATTACGGCAGAGGTTTTCCGCTTCCTCCAGATAGTGTGTCGTCAATATGATCGTTGTGCCGTTGGTGTTGATTTCCCGCAAGAACTTCCACATGCTGTGGCGTATTTCTATATCCACGCCGGCGGTTGGCTCATCCAGGATTAACAACTTGGGTTCATGCACCAGGGCCCGCGCGATCATTAACCGGCGCTTCATGCCGCCCGACAACATCCGCGACTGATCGCGCCGTTTGTCCCACAGGTCCAGTTGTTTCAAATAGCGTTCGGCCCGTTGTTCGGCGGTCTTGCGGTCTATGCCGTAATAACCGGCCT
>JAKEGK010000238.1 GCA_022627515.1 Gammaproteobacteria bacterium | reverse complement strand
TTATTTTTTCTGGCATCGAAGATCCTTACAGGGTAAGTTTTTGCTAGTATATCTTATGTCATCCTCAAAATGAGTTTTGCGACACCCTCCAAGGGAGAGGGGATTTTCTTTCGGAGACGATTATTTATCTGGTTACTTCCGGTTCCCATGCTCTGCGAGAAAACGAGTAACTCTATAGTTGTCAGCTTTCAACCCGCCGCACCGTTTGGCCTTCCAGTATATATTGGTCGCCGGTGTGCGGACACGTTGTTTGCGCCTGGCCTGACAACGGCAGATCCAGTTGCTCACCGTACGCGCTCATCCAGCCGATTTGTCTGGCTGGCACACCAACCACTAACGCATAATCCGGCACGTCGTGATTAACCACGGCGCCCGCACCCACGAACGCCCATTTCCCAATAGTCACACCGCAAATAATGGTGCAGTTAGCACCGAGTGTTGCGCCTTGTTTGACGAGTGTATCGCGGTATTGGTCTTTACGCGAAATGGCGGAACGCGGATTATAGACATTGGTGAATACCATGCTGGGCCCGCAGAATACATCATTTTCCAGTGTGACGTTGTCATAAACGGATACATTGTTCTGGATTTTGACGTTGTCACCGATATTCACGCGGTTACCGATAAAAACATTTTGCCCGAGCGAGCAATTTTTACCGATATGCGCGCCGCTGCACACGTGAACCCAATGCCAGATGCGTGCGCCATCGCCAATGGTGGCGCCTTTGTCGATGATCGCGGTGTCGTGTGCCTGGTATGTCATATTTGTTTAAATTTCCGCTTTTAGTAAAGGGCAAAATGGATTCTATTCCATACGTAAACTCAATCCTGTGTAATTACAGACAAAAAGCTGCCAAATTACAAATGAAGAATGCTTGATTGTTGCATGCAAGGCAATTTGTCATTGTCCGGCCATTTAAGGCAGATTAGAACAAGTACCCTGTCGCCATCCCCGGGTAAACCGGCATCCAGAAATACTCATTAAACCCAGTTGATTTCGTCCCCGGCTTACTACACGCCGAGACATGCTTTAAAATACGCCGGACGAATCCGTGGCACCCGACTCATTCAGAAGTTCCATAATATATTTCCATCGCTGCAGATCTATAACAATTTTTGCCTGATTTCCGACAACATTTCTCTCATTCTTTTTTTAAAGGGAATTGCAGTCAATCCCAGACGCTTCTGAACTTTTATGACTTCCTCCAAATCACTGGTACTCAATCCAGCACTTGGAACTTCCCCAAAATTCGTTATGGCCTGAGTTTCATTTTTTGTGCTCATAATAACTGTGGTTACTTCGGGATACGACAAAGGATATTGAGCGGCAGCCAGGGTTATTGAACCGGCATGCTGTTCAAGAAACCTGAATTGTTCGGCCATAGCTACCGTTTTTCTGATTTTCTGTTGTGGCCATTGAGCCCGTTGATCATTACTATCGGTAAAAGTGGATGTCTCGTTGTACTTGCCGGTAAGAAATCCGTAATGCAGGCAAGAACGAACGATGACACCCACGTTATGTTTTTTAACCTTGTCAATACGCCGCAACAAGGGATAGGGATCAAGCAAACTGAACGGCGCCTGGAAGCCATCAACAAAGGTTTTTTCGAGTACATAATCTATTTCCAGTATGTTATTCAACGATACTCCAACATAACGAACTTTACCTGCTTGTTTTAAAGCATGGAGTTCGTCATATAGATTGTGATCACGTTTACCCGGCGCCCAATGAATTTGATAGAAGTCAATGTAATCTGTTTTTAGTGTTCTTAGCTGCTCCTCAAGTGTTGCAGTCATACCCTGTTGTTGACCGGAATACTTTGTTGCGAGATACCACTTATTCCGGCGTGATTGTAAAAACTGTCCCAATATGGCTTCAGAATCCCCATATACGGCGGCTGTATCGACGAAATTACATCCAAGCTCTTCGGCTTTGGCCAAAGCCGCCAGCGAGTCCTTTTTCTCTACCTGGCCGAAGCTTTTTCCACCTATCGCCCATGCGCCGAATCCCACTTCGGATACCTGCATATCTGTTTTACCAAACTGTCTATATTTCATTGCCTAATTTCTTTTATTAATTGCGATGCCTATATTAATGAATAATTTGTGTTTCGTCATATATTAGCGTCATCAAGCCAGGATAACTTATTCATGAAATCCGCTTAACAAATGAAAATCCGGCCTGTCGAGCATCAGGGCATTGTCGAAGATTTCGTAGAGATCACCCGGCGACCTCACCATTTGGCCGCCGTCACGGGTCCAGGGCCGGATGCTCATGTTTTGCGTGGCGCGGGTGTCTTTGGTCAACATGGAATTTAACGGCACTTGCAGGAAAATGCCCTTGTCCTGATAGGGATCATCGGGCGAACCGGGACTGGTGATGTCATTGCCATCGGTATAGGTGTACCAGGCGCCCACTTTAATGCCGGAACGGAAGCGGCGCGAAACCTCAAAACGCCCGCCGGAATCCCTGGCCAGGAATCTTCCGCCACGCAAGGTAAATGTCAGGCCCTGTTGTTTGATACGGTAATGCAATGAGGCAATCGCCGTGGTGGTTTCATAGTCCAGAAACTCAAATCCGCCTTCATAGTCGCGCTGCCGCAGCCAGTCAACCGCAACATCAATGGCCCAGTTCTGATCCTTGGGCAGATAAAGAATCTGTCCGCCGGCGCCGCCAAACATTTCTTCATAAAGACCCGATGACAACCGGCTGTAAACCCGGGGCCTTAACAGCAGGTATTTATTCACCAGCATGTTATCGATTTTGAGACCTTTTTCCCGTTTATAGTTTGCTACGTCACTGCGCACGTGGGGCAACAGGCTATTGGATGGTTGCGTCACATCACTGACATTTTCCAATACCGTCGCGCGCACTGCCGTATTAAAGAACCACGCATTTCCGAGAAATCGCTGGTATTCCGCGGTGACAAACCATTCGTATTTAAATGCGCCGCTGGGATCATTGAAAAAGATGCCGAGGTTTAACGGCACCACTTGAAAACGATTCAAATGAGCGTCGGATTTTTTCAATGTAACAATATGGCCGTCTTCGTTCTGTTGTACTTTATAACCGTCTTGTGGACTATCCGTGACGCTTTGTGGAATAACTTTATTGGCTTCCAGTTGCTTCGCGACTTCCGGACTGGTGTATTCCACCTTCATGTAGTTGATTAATTCACCATAGGTAAGTTTGCCGCTGAAAAACTCATCAAGCTTATCAAGATCCCTGAACGAATAACTCAGCACCGGAATATCGTTCAAGGTGTAATATGTGATTTTGATAGATTGCGTTCCAATCGGGCTCATCAATAACGCTGTGCGTACGGCCCTGCCGACTGCCCGGCCCATTAATGAGATACGGTCCGTGGCGGCGCCAAGTTCCAGCTGTGTGCCGGCAAGAAATACTTTGACGTTTTTATATTGCTGCGTTTCCAGCGCCCGGATTAAATCCGCGCTGTGTTGCGGATTGCTTTGCCATTCTTCCAGAGATGGCCGGGTAATGGTTTGCGTGTAGGGCTTGGGTTCATCGAGCTTGGGAATAAACTCGGATTGCTGCAGCGGAATGGCCACATAACCCAGAATGCCCCAGTCATCACCTTCCTGATACGAGAATTGGGTGCCCAGCCAGCCCCAGCGGTAATTGATACCAAGGGTATACCCTCCTTCCCGTTTATAGGCGCCGCTTTCGTCTGCCGCAAATTCACTTTTATAGTCGAATGCGTCATACTCTGCGGCGAAGGACCAGCCTTTCAGCAATTTCGGTGTGTAATGAATACCGCCAAATGCGCCATCAATACGCTTGTCGCCGTAACCCAGCGTCAGATCAAACTCGCCAACCTGTTTGCTGAGAGCAACGAATGAGGCCTCGAATACCTTGGTACCGAAAAAATCCTGCGCACCAATCGTGATTTGCGGGAAGTATCTGGATTCTTTTAGCAAGCGGATTTTCGTATCAAACGCTTTGTCCTTGTAGTCGCCGAAATCCGCATCCGGCCGATTTGTGAATGCTTCCACTTCATCAATCTCTGTATAGCGGCCGGACATTTCCAGCCAGCTGAAAAAACTTACACTACTCCACAGCGCGGTATAAGGTTGCATATGGCTCAGTCCGAAACGCAGGGCGCCCTCTTCCTCGATACGGGCATCCGGCATGTTGATCAACCCGGTTTGACCTAACTGGTTGGGATCAGCAAAAACGCGGGGTGACACAATACATATGATCAACAAAAGTATGGCGCTAAAGATGAGCTTGTATTGTTTGATGACAAATGAACAAAAAGAAAGATGCAAAGCTCGCTTCCTGCCGGGCCTGTAATTATGAATTATTCCATGTTTGCGTTTGGGAAGTTCTGAGTAAGCCTTGGTTCTTAATTTGCGGTCTTCCGGCGCATGCCGGAAACCTGTATTTGCAATGTATTCCTGGATGCCGTCCTGGCAAACTTCTTACCGGGGCATGCATTAATCGACAATCAAATAAAGAAAAAACCACTTATTCAGAGTTCCCTTAAAAGACGGAGGCATTTTAACAACTGCGCCGGGATTTTGAAAAACTTATTCGGTATCAATGAAAAAGCCCCTGCCAGGACTGGTCAGGGGCTTTTTTAATTCTGGCCGAAATTAAAGTATATGGTAAACCCAGTTATTTTTAGTGACTAGACGAACTGCCTGAATTGGCGATCGCCGCAAGACCAGCCGCCGCGATGACACCAACCGTAACCATAGTGCCTGTACTTACGCCACCTGCTGCGGCGGCGGTTCCTTCAGCGGCGCCTGCCGCACCTGCTGCCGCGCCGGATGCTTCCGGTGTAGGCTGTACCGCGGCGCCGGACCCTATGGCGGCCGCCAGTTGAATTTTCTCGTCCGCAACCGCTGAAGCCGATACCATTAATGTGACCACCAAGGCTATGAATGCACTTTTCATATTTTCCTCTCCGTACCCGCAAATTCGTTTGCTTATATTGATCCCGAACTATGGACTTTAAAGCGATAAGTGTCAAGTTATGTACAGTAACGGTTTCAAATCAGGCTTTTTTCAGACTTCGTCATTAATTGAAGCAGCTTAAGGCTGAACAGACGAATACACTTCGTTGATGTATCGGCGCCGCTCGAGAAAACTTAAACAATTTTTCCATTGCAGTGAATTTGCCGCGGCTCCGAATGATTTGGCGGCGACAGGCAGGTTTGGCGCAGACTCCGAGTACATTGAAAAACGTTCAATATTCCCGTGCCGTCACATGGGCGAACGCCGGTGTCCAGGTTGGTCTTTTTGCGGGTGCCGGCTTTAGGCGGTATGACGAAACTAAAACTCCCCTGCCCGGAGAGGCAAGGGATTTGACAAACAACCGTATTTACTTTTGATTAGCTGACTAGTGATTGGTCGATGGATTGGCGCCAGCGACAACACCGATTGCTGCGGCGGCGATAATGCCAAAGGCAACGTAATTTGCTGTCGTTGCAGCGGTCGCGGCTCCGCCGACAGAAACCGACGATCCTGCTGACGCGGGTGTTGCCGCGCCGCCCTGGCCAACCGCCTGCGCCAGCTTGATTTCTTCTCCCGCGAGCGCACTCGTTGATATCAACAATGCAGCGATTACGGTCGATACAGCCATGGCCATGAGTGTTTTTTTCATTTGATGTTCTCCCCAAAATTTGCCTGGACGGGGAAACTATGAAGCCTCTGGCCACGGCAAGTCAAGCAATGAATCATTCAATACCTGGACCGCGGTTAAATTGGTACAAAATTGAGCTAAACAGGCGCGTAACCTGGCTATCACAGAGCTAATCGCCCAATTTCCGTTATGAATTAAACCGCGGCTAGATAAAAAACCCGCGATGAGGAAGATTCTCAACGCGGGCGTTTACTGAGCGAACATCAATCTTACTGAATGACTTGATGAAAGAACTTGCTTAACTTCACACCATTCGCGGTTTTAACGGCTTCCAGAGAGATGGAGCCTTTCACAGTCCCAAACGATTTTTGTCCCTTATTTTGCACCATTACTTCAAAGTTGCCCTGCCCTGCCGCCGTATTGCCGTTTATGGTCCACTTTACGTCCTTCAGGAACATCTGGCGCGCTTCCGTCCCATTGAACAAATCGACATGGTCCTGGCGGATTCCGGCCAGCGTGGTCTGGTCATTGGTCTGCGCATTGTCGGCAAACAAAGTCATCAAGCGGTTGATGTTGCCGTTTTCATACGCTTCGGTAAAACTGCTTAACAATGCGTTCAGGTCCGTCTGGGTGGGTCCAATTACCGCCACGGCGCGTGTAACAGGCAATTCCTCGGAAAGATAAAAGCGCGAAATTTTCAGCGCGTCCCCTTCGAGTTGTAACTGCAGAGTGTATTCACCCTTGACGTGCAGCGGCGAGCCACCCTGTGGTACAAGCGCCGCGCTATACTGGCCAACGCCACGCGCGAAACGGCCTTCGTTATTCCAGCTCGTAGCCAACAGGATCATGTTGCGCGACGCGGTGGTGCTGAATAACTGCCGGTACTCGTTTTCGATGCCTTGCCTGGTGGTTTGACTATTGGTGCGTGAGGACGCCGCGAACATCGCCATAAGGTTATTCAGATTTCCCGTATCAAACGCTTTGGCAAAATCCACCAGCAATTGGTCCAGCATGGATTGAGTTATCGCATTCACGCTTTGCGTAACCGCTGGCAGAGGTTCCCGTTTTGCCGCCGGTGCTGGTTGAGTGGCCGCAACTTCGCTACCGCTATCCTCAGGCAAAATGAGCGCTGCGCCTACGGCCGCCGTTGCAGTTTCTTTCGGCAACACGGGGATTTCCTTGCCCTCGAATTGATTTTGCTGCGCGGTTGCAGATCCAGGCGCTTTTTCCTGTATAGTCACCGGTGTGAACTTGCTGCCTGACTGCGCCGCTGCTGCGGAAATTCCTGTTGATTGAGCAGCGGCAACACCTGCGCCCGTCTCAATGGGCACCGGCGCCGCTTGTTGTATTACGGACCTGGTGGTTGTGGAAGCCGCGCCAGCCGCAGACGCGACCTCACTCTGCGCAGAAGACACACCGGAAACGGAAGGTTTAAACTCCTGGACCGGCACCGCTTCGGTGACTTTTTGCGTGGGTAGTACGATGGGTTTCTGATATGTTGCGTCTGTATCAGCTTTGGCAACAACTGTAACAGGAGGCTCTTCAACAGCAGCCGCTGCGTTTGATACACGGCTAACCGGTTCGTCTTCCATCGTCTCCGAAATATTTGACTCCGCAACAGCGGCGGCAGACGCGCCGGATGGCGGAGTGACCTGAGGACTGCTGTCCGCATTGGTCATGGATTCCATACTGCCGTCATTAAATGACAAGTCCAGGTGTTTTTGCTCCCCTTCGCCCGCAGCGGCAGTTTCAGCAGCACTATTTGCCGCATTGTTGTTTGCTGCAATGGG